>JBKPOL010000436.1:0-7325 GCA_046733075.1 Pseudomonadota bacterium
CGCAGCCCGCGGGTATTCGGTGAAGATACGTTGATCGTCACGTAACTCGCTCGTGCATACACCGCGCGCAGGCATGTCACGTAGTCGTCGGCAGCCCGCTCGTTCGGCGTGTCGAAATTCTTGCCGATGTTGACGCCGAGAATGCCCCGATAGCCCGAACGGTCGACGTTGGCAATGAACCGTTCGACGCCGCCGTTGTTGAATCCCAGGCGATTGATGAGCGCACGCGCGGGCACGACGCGAAACATGCGGGGACGCGGATTGCCGGTTTGCGGGCGCGGCGTCACCGTTCCCGCTTCGAGAAAACCGAAACCGAGCGTCGCAAGGCCAGACAGATGCTCGCCGTTCTTGTCGAGGCCGGCCGCGAGTCCGACGCGATTGGGAAAGCGAATGCCCATAGCGACGACGGGCGACTCGGGAACGCGCGGCGTTGCAAGTTGCGCGACGCCCACGCGTGCCGCTGCATCGAGTCCGCGCAATGTGATGTCGTGCGCGAGTTCCGGATCGGCGGCGAACAGCAGCGGGCGGAACAGCGGATAGAGCGTATGCACGGTGCGCGATGTTACTATCGCTCGAACGCAATACCTCCATGTCTTCGCGTCGCCGCAAGCTGGCCGCATTCGCGGCTGCGCTCCTCGTCACGACAACGGCCGTCTCTCATGCGGTCGCGCCCCGCAAACCGCAGCCATCGACGTCTTCCGGGTACGCCGAGCGCGACGACGTTCGCCAATTCATCGATGAGCTCGCCCGCGAGCACGGGTTCTCGCGCGCGTCGCTTCGACGCTGGTTCAGCGATGTCCGTTATCAGCCGAAGATTGTCGCGGCAATGCAGCGACCGTTCGTCGAGCCGCCGAAATGGTACGAATATGCGCCGCAGTTCCTCAGTCCGGCACGCATCGACGACGGTGTCGCATTCTGGCGCTCGCATGCGAAGGCGCTGGCGCGTGCGGAGGCCGAATTCGGCGTGCCGCCCGAGATCATCGTCGCGATCATCGGCGTCGAGACGTTCTATGGGCGCAACACCGGGGGATACCGCGTCATCGACGCGTTGTCGACGCTTGCATTCGACTACCCGCGGCGCGCCGCATATTTTCGGGACGAGCTGCGCGAGTACCTGCTGCTCGCGCGAAGCGAGGGATTCTCGCCTCTCGAGGCCAAGGGTTCGTTCGCGGGCGCGCTCGGCGTCCCTCAGTTCATGCCGGGCAGCGTGCGCCGTTTCGCGATCGACTTCGACGGCGACGGTCACATCGACCTGTGGCGTAGCGGCGACGATGCGATCGGTAGCGTCGCGAACTACCTTGCGCGGCACGACTGGCTGCGTGGCCAGCCCGTGTGGTCGCGCGCGACGATCGCCGCATCCGCGCGCGACTCCGCGTTGATGAAACTCGACGGAGGCATTTCCGAGCGGCGTCCGCTCGCCGCATGGAACGCGGATGGAATTGCGGCCGAGCGCCTGCCCGATCCCATGGCGCCCGAGCCCGTCGGATTGCTCGGACTGGAAGAGCCTGCCGAGGCGGAGACGCCGCCGATGAGCCTGTGGATCGCGTTTCCCAACTTCTACGTGATCACGCGCTACAACAAGAGCCGGCTGTATGCGGCCGCGGTGACCGCGCTGTCCGAAGCCATTCGGGGCGCTTATGCCACCTCAGGTCCAGTGCTTCGTTGACTGCAGCCTGCGCACGTGCGCGACCAGCGCGCGCGTCGACGGATCGACGTCCTTGGCGAGCGGCACATTGTCCGCAAGCGCGGCCACAATGGGCTTCGCGAGTGTCTTGCCGAGCTCGACACCCCACTGATCGAACGAGTTGATTCCGTAGAGGACACCTTCGACGAACGTGCGGTGTTCGTACAGCGCGAGCAGGGCGCCCAGGGTGCGGGCGTCGACGGTCGGAAGCAGAAGCGTCGTGGAGGCGCGATTGCCGGGGCAGCGCCGAGCGTTGACGGCTGCGTCGAGCTCGGTTGCGCTCAAGTTGCCTGCAGCCAGCTCAGCGCGCACGGAAGCTTCGGTGCGTCCCACCAGCAGCGCCTGTGCTTGCGCAAGCGCGTTGGCGACGAGCAGTGTTTGCTGATCTCCAAGCGGATGCTGGGCGCGCACGGGCACGATGAACTCCACCGGTGCTTCGTGCGTGCCTTGATGCAACCACTGGAAGAACGCATGCTGGCTGTCGGTGCCGATGTCACCCCACAGTGCCGCTTCGGTCGGGCCGTCAACCGGGGTGCCGTCGCGGAGTACCGACTTTCCATTGCTTTCGAGCTGCAACTGCTGCAGATACGCAGGCAGTCGCGCGAGCGCCTGCGCATACGGCACGACGATGCGCTGCGAATGTCCGAGAACGCGCGCGTTCCAGTACGAGAGGAGCCCGAGCAGCACCGGGAGGTTGCGGCCGAGCGGCGCCATGCGGAAATGGGTGTCCATCGACTGCGCGCCATCGAGCAGAGTCGTGAACGTGTTCCAGCCGGTGCGGAGCGCAATCGCGAGGCCCACGGCGGACCACAGCGAGTAGCGGCCGCCCACGCCCTCGGCCATCGGCAATATGTCGGCGTCCCGCACGCCGAATGCCCGTGCCGCCGCGACGTTGGACGTCACGGCGAGAAAGTGCGGGGCGAGATCCTCGGTGCTCTCAAGATGTGATGCTAGCCAGGCGCGGCCGCTGCGGGCGTTCGCAAGCGTTTCCTGCGTCGTGAAAGTTTTCGACGTGATGACGAACAGCGTCGAGGCGGGATCGCGCCCGGCGAGCGCGCGCGTGAGATGCTCGGGATCGACATTCGATACGAACACCACGTCGGGCGCTCCGTCCCGAACGGAGGCGAGCGCACCGAGAGCGTCGCAGACCAGCCGGGGTCCGAGGTCCGAGCCGCCGATGCCGATGTTGACGACGGATCGGAGCGGCCTGCCGGTCGCGCCCTTGCGGCGGCCTTCGCGAATCGCGCCGGTGATCTCCGCCATTCGTTCGCGCGTCTCGTGCATCTGCACGGTCACATCGACGCCGTCGACGTAGACAGGTGCTGCGACCGGTGCGCGCAACGCCGGGTGCAGCACCGCGCGCTGTTCCGACAGGTTGATCTTCTCGCCGGCGAAGAGCGCGTTGATCCAGTTGGAAAGATTGGCTCCCTCTGCGACGCGCAGCAGGAGTCCGAGCGTGTCGACGTCGATCCGCTCCTTGGAAAGGTCGACGAGCCAGTCGTTCCACTCGAACGTGAGCGCTGCGATCCTGGCTGGATCGCGCGCGAACAACTCGGCAAGGGTCGTTGCTCGGAGCAGACGGCCGCGTTCGACGAGCGCGGCTGACGGGGATTCAGGGTCGTTGGGCATGTGGGACGCCAGGCGGGAATGCGTGCGCTTCAAGGCGAGGAGGCGATTCGAGCGTCAATGCTAGCATCGGCGAACGCCGGCGTTGCTTCGTTCGATCGCAGAGGTTCGCGGGCTGCAGCAGCCAAAGGTTAGCGACCTGCAACGCATGCCGAGGCTCGCGGATGGCAACGTGTCCCAAGGTCAGCGGTCGCAACGTGTCCCAAGGTCAGCCGGTTGCAGCGTGTCCCGAGGTCGGCGGGTTGCAACGTGTCCCGAGCTCAGCGGGTTGCAACGTAGCCCATTCCATGCCTGAAAGATGAATGCACCCGACGTCATCGATAAGGATCTTCCGCTCAAGGACGACACGCGGCTGCTCGGTCGCATTCTCGGCGATGTCCTGCGGGCGCAGGTAGGTAACGCCGGGTACGAACGCATCGAGGAAATCCGCCAGACGGCAATCGCATTTCGGCGGGCAACGGGTGCCGACGCGGATCGGCTGAGACGATCGCTCGCGACGCTCCTGAATCCGCTGCCGATCGCACAGACACTGGAGGTCGTGCGCGCCTTCAGCTATTTCTCGCATCTCGCCAACATTGCCGAGGACGTGCATCAAAACCGCCGGCGGCGGGCCCATGCCCTGGCGGGTTCATCGCCGCGTCCGGGCGACCTCGCCGAAGCGCTGCCGCGCCTTGCAAAGCAGGGCGTGAGCCGCCCGAAAATGAAACATTGGCTCGACGAAGCGCGGGTAAGTCCCGTTTTGACCGCCCACCCGACCGAAGTTCAACGGAAGAGCATCCTGGACGTCGAGCGCGAGATCGCCCGTCTTCTCACCTGGCGGGATCGAACATCGTTGACACCCGAGGAGACGACCGACTTTGCCGAGCGCCTGCATGCGTGCGTGCTGGAGTTGTGGCAGACCGCGATGCTGCGGATGTCGCCGTTGCAAGTCAAAGACGAAATCGACAACGGGCTCGCGTATTACCGCTACACGTTTCTCGACGAGATTCCGCGGCTGTACGCCGATTTCGAAGCGCTCGTCGCCGAGCAGTTCCGGCTCGATCACGACGACGTGCCCGCATTTCTGCGCATGGGATCATGGATCGGCGGCGATCGCGACGGCAACCCTTACGTCGATGCCGAAACGCTGCGCTACGCGATTCGCGCACAGGCGGGCGTCGCGTTCGAGCATTACCTCGCGGAGATCCATCGGCTGGGCGCCGAGCTTTCGCTCTCGACACGCCTCATCACGCCCACAGCGGCGTTGACCGCGCTCGCGGCTTCGGCGAGCGATGACAATCCGCATCGCCAGGACGAGCCTTACCGGCAGGCGCTCGTCGGCGTCTACGCCCGGCTCGCCGCGACCGCGAGAGACCTTTCGCCGCTCGTCGCGCCACGTGCAACCCACGTCGACGCGTCGCCTTACGGGAACGCGCAGGAGTTCAAGTCCGATCTCGATACCATTGCCGCATCGCTCGAATCGCATGGAGCTGGGCGGCTCGCGAAGCGCCGCCTGGATCCGCTCCGCCGCGCGATCGACGTTTTCGGCTTTCATCTCGCGGGACTCGATCTGCGGCAGAACAGCGATGTCCACGAGAAGGTCGTCGCGGAGCTTGTCGAACGTGCGCACGTTGCAGCCGACTATGGTGCGTTGACGGAGGATGCGCGCATCGATCTGCTCGTGCGCGAGCTCGCGAGCCCGCGTCCGTTGCATTCACCGCATCTCGACTACTCCGAGCGTGCCGCAACCGAACTCGCGACCGTGCGTGCAGCCGCCGAGATTCGGGGCCGATATGGCGACGATGCGCTTCCGCACTACGTCATCTCGAAGTGCCAGTCGATCTCGGACCTGCTCGAAGTCGCGGTGCTGCTGAAGGAAGCGGGGCTCGCGTCCGGCGATCGCTGCGCCATCGACATCGTGCCGCTGTTCGAGACCATCGACGATCTCGACCGCTGCGGAGCGACAATGCAGAAGGCGTTCGCGCTGCCGCTTTACCGCGCGTACGTGCGAAGCCGCGGCGACCGTCAAGAAATCATGCTCGGCTATTCGGACAGCAACAAGGACGGCGGTTATCTGACGTCGAGCTGGGCGATCTACCGTGCGGAGCGTTCGCTCGTCGATGCGACGCGGACTCACGATGTTCGCCTTACGCTGTTCCACGGACGCGGGGACACCGTTGGCCGTGGCGGCGGCCCAAGCTACGACGCGATCCTCGCGCAACCCGCGGGGAGCGTGACCGCGGGTCTGCGTGTCACCGAGCAGGGCGAAATAATCGCGAGCAAATACTCGGATCCCGAGCTCGGCCGGCGCAACCTGGAAGCGCTGGTTGCCGCGACGCTCGACGCGAGCCTGCTCGATGCGGAGCAGTTGGGAGACGACGCCGAGCGCTATTTCGCCGTGATGGATGCGCTCTCCGCGCATGCATTCCGCGCTTACCGCGCGCTCGTATACGAAACGCCGGGCTTTGCAACGTACTTCCGGGCGTCGACACCGATCTCCGAAATTTCCGAGCTCAAGATCGGCAGCCGTCCGGCGTCGCGTACGGGATCGCCGAGGATCGAGGACTTGCGCGCGATACCTTGGGTGTTCAGCTGGGGCCAATGTCGATTGATGTTGCCGGGCTGGTTCGGCTTCGGCTCCGCGGTGGAAGCGTATCTCGCCGACGCGCCGGAGCGCATGGAGCTGCTGGCAGCGATGCATCAGCGCTGGCCGTTCTTTCGAGCAACACTGTCGAACATGGGCATGGTATTCGCCAAGACGGACCTCGCGATCGCATCGCGCTATGCGGAGCTCGTTCCGGACGCCGTTCTGCGCGAAGCGATCTTCTCGCGCCTGCGTGATGAGCATGCGCTGACGCTCAGGCATTTTCTAGCGATTACGCGGCAGGCGGCGCTGCTCGAGGACAATCCGACGCTTGCGCGCAGTATCCGCAACCGCTTTCCGTATCTGGATCCGCTGAACCACGTGCAGATCGAGCTGTTGCGGCGGCATCGCGCAGGTGACACGAATATCCGCACGCCGCGCGCCATACACCTCACGATCAATGGCCTCGCCGCCGGGCTACGAAATAGCGGGTAAACGAGGACCCAAGCTTTGGCCCGCTCGTGACCGTACCGTATCATTCGTCGAACCACTCCCGCACGACCGGCGCCGATGCGCATCCTTCTTTCCAACGACGACGGCTACTTCGCGCCGGGCCTCGAGCATCTCGCCGCCGCGCTCGCGCCGCACGCCGAGATCACCGTGGTCGCACCTGAACGCGACCGCAGCGGCGCGTCCAACTCACTGACGCTCGACCGCCCGTTGTCGGTCCGCCGCGCACCGAACGGGTTCCTGTTCGTCAACGGAACGCCGACCGATTGCGTTCACCTTGCAGTGACGGGCCTGCTCGACCAGTTGCCGGACATGGTGATCTCGGGCATCAACCTCGGGGCGAACATGGGCGACGACACCATCTATTCGGGCACGGTTGCCGCCGCCACCGAGGGCTTTCTCCTCGGCGTGCCGTCCGTCGCGATCTCGCTCGCATCGAAGACCGCGGCGCATTTCGAGACGGCGGCCACCGTCGCGCTCGAGTTCGTCGAGCGCCACCGGCGCCAGCCCGCGGGACCATGGCTTCTGAATGTCAACGTTCCGGACATTGCGCTCGGCACTGTACGCGGCCATCGGATCACGCGGCTCGGCCGCAGGCACAAGGCCGAAGACGTCATCAAGATGCAAAGTCCGCGGGGCGAGACCGTGTACTGGGTGGGTGCCGCCGGCGCCGCAGCGGACGCCGGCGAGGGCACGGACTTCCACGCCGTCGAGAGTCAGTACATATCGATCACGCCACTGCAGATCGACCTCACCAACCGCGAGCAGATGGCGGGCGTAACCGCGTGGCTCGAGCGCTGAGCATTGCATAGGGAGACGGCGCGGGCGATGGGCGCGGGCGGGGGCCAGGGCATGAGCGGCATCGGCATGACGTCCGATCGAACTCGCACGCGCATGGTCGAGCGCCTGCGCCGAGAAGGGATTCGCGACGAGGTGGTGCTG
>JBKPOL010000437.1:0-3600 GCA_046733075.1 Pseudomonadota bacterium
GGCGTCTGGGTTGCCCCGAGGTCCGTGTTGTCGACGCCGGTGATCGACACGTCGTGCGGAATGCGGACGCCGGCCTCGCGACACGCCACCATGGCCCCAACGGCGAACACGTCGTTCGTCGCGACGATCGCCGTGGGCCGCGGGCGCAGCTCGAGGAGGCTCTGCATGGCGTGCGAACCGGAGTCCAGCGCGATCGGGCCGTAGCGGATGGCGCCTTCGTCGAGCGTGAGTCCGGCCGTGGCGAGCGCTGCGCGCACGCCGGCGCCGCGCTCCCTTGCGCGGTCGTTGCCTCCAGTCGGTGCGCTTATGAGGCCGAAGCGGCGGTGACCGAGATCGAGCAGATGGCGCGTCATCGCGAACGTCGCGGCGCGATTGTCGAAGCCGATGCTGGGATGAAGCTTCGATGCGTCGACACCCCAGGTGAGCACATACGGGCGCCCGTAAGCGTCGAGCAGCGAATACAGCCCGGCGTCGTGGTCGAGGCCGACGAACACGAACGCATCGACGCCGTGCTGCACCATCTGTGTCGTCACGCGCACTTCGGTTGCAAGATCGTAGTGGTGGGTCGCCAGCACGAGCGCGAATCCCCGCGCGTCCGCTTCGCGTTGCAGCGCGCTTGTCGTGCGCGCATAAAGCGCGTAATCGAACGACGGAACGACGGCCCCAATCATGTCGCTCTTCCGGCTGCGCAGCGCGCGCGCGGCGCCGTGCGGCACATAGCGCAGCTTGTCGATCGCCGCGCGCACGCGGAGCAAGGTTTCGGGATCGACGCTCTGCGGAAGATTGAGCGCGCGCGATACGGTCGCCGTAGACACCCCGGCCAAGCGGGCGACGTCCCGCGCGCTCGAGCGCTCGGATCGCGTGAAGATGCGTGGCTCGACGACGGGCCGGCTCATGCGACGAGAATACGCCCGGTGAAATCGATTGCATATCACGCGCGACGCCCTCGACGCGCTCGGACCCGATATGCGGCGGAGCCCCTCCCAAAGGCACCGCGCCGGCCGCATTCCGGTTGACAGCGACCATGCTCGCGAACACCATATGTAATCGAATACACCGCAGCAAGACCGATGAACGGCAACAGGGCGCCGATACGACATGTAGTTCTCGTGATCTTCGATACGCTGCGGCGGGATGCGGTCGGCTGCTACGGCACTCCGCCGCCGTGGGGTCCGATCGCAACCCCCCATCTCGATGCGTTCGCGCGCGAATCGGTGCGTTTCGAGCGGGCTTACCCGGAAGCGCTGCCGACGCTCTGCGCCCGACGCACGATCTACACCGGTCGTCGGACGTTTCCGTTTCACAACGGCGACTTTCGTCACATCAAGGGTGACTTCGTGGGCATCGCGCCGGGTTGGGGTCCGATACCCGAGTCCCAGGCAACCCTCGCCGAAATGTACGAAGCGTCCGGCTTTCGCACGGGGCTCATCTCGGACCTCTATCACGAATTCAAGCCATCGAAGAACTTCTGGCGCGGCTTCCATCAATGGACGTTCATCCGCGGACAGGAAGCGGACGCCGCGCGAAGCGGTCCGTATCCGTCGCAGGAGGAGATCGACTACTGGGTGCCGCGCGAATTGCAGGAGCTGCGCGGCAAGGCGACCGGGCTCGAGCAGCCGGGTTACGGCGCGCATTGGTTCTCGAGCCGCATCCTGCTCAACATGCGCGATCGCGTGCGCGAGGAGCAATGGTTCAACGCGCAGGTGATGCAGGAGTCCGCGCGCTGGATCGAGCAGAACCTCGATGCGAAGCGACTCTTCCTCACGGTCGAGTCGTTCGACCCTCACGAGCCGTGGTTCGTGCCCGAGCACTATCGCCGACGCTACGACGAGGGCAACGGTCGCGAGCAGGTGATCTCGCCGTACGCCGAAATGCCCTGGCTTGCGCCCGAGCTCGTCGCGCGGACCCGCGCGAACTATGCGGGTCTCGTCGCAATGTGCGACCGGTGGTTCGGGCATCTGGTCGAGACGCTTCGCGTGACGGGCGTGCTCGACGAAGCGCTCGTCATCGTCACGTCGGATCATGGACATTCGCTGTGGGAACGGCGCGGATACATCGGCAAACGCGGGTACCCGTCCGACCCCGAGAGCTACGAGGTGCCGCTCCTCGTGCGTCATCCGCAGCGCATGAACGCGGGAACGACGTGCAATGCGTTCGTCCAGCACCACGACATCGCCGCGACGGTGCTGGATGCCACCGGGGTGACACCCGCCGAGCCGATCGACGGCCGCTCGTTCCTCGATGCGGCGTTCGGCGGCGGGGCGCCGATACGCGATCACGTCACGATCGGGTGGGGTGGCGCCATGACGGTCATCGACGACGCGTGGTGGCTGAACGTCAAGATCAACGGCCGCGGCCCCTTCCTGTACGATTCCCCGCGGCCCCTGCCATCGGCTACGAACATCGCCAACGAGAATGCGGACGTCGTGAAGCGCCTGTTCGACCTCGGCGTCGCGGATGCCGGGCACGTCTTCCCCGACTACCTGCTGCGACAGGCCGAGAGCGCCGAAGACGCGCCCGGCTGCAGTCCCTTTGCGGCAATCCGCTGACCAAGACAACGCGCGTCGTGCGACGCGCGAGCTACGAAGGAGGAGACAACGATGAAACGACGTTCGCAAGGCAGGCTCGCGGCCCCCGCTCGCCGGCGCATCTTGAAGCACGCCGCGGCACTCGGCGCGGCGGCCGTCGCGGCGCCGTACGTGATTCGCAACGCGCACGCCCAGGCGGCCGACACCGCGCCCTACGCACAGGCGAAGATCGACTGGCGCCAGGCGGAAGGCGAGGAGATCGCCGTAGCGGTGATTCCCGCGAGCTACTTCGACAACCTGATCGCCATCGCCCCCACATTCGAGGCGCTTTCCGGTGTGAAAGTGCGTTTCGAGAAGGTGCCGCCCGGGCAGATCCGGCAGAAGGCGATGCTTGACCTGTCGTCGAAGACCGCGACTTATGCAACGTCGGCGACCGATCCGATGTATTACCCGCTATACGTATCGAACAAGTGGGTCGAGCCCCTCGATACGTACCTGAACGACGGCAAGCTGACCGATGCGGCGTGGTTCAACTACAACGACATCCTGAAGGCGTGGCGCGACGCGAACTCGTACGAGGGCAGGCCATACGCGATTCCGTATGACGGCGAGGTGACCGTGCAGGTCTATCGCAAGGACCTCTACGACGCGAAGGGATTGAAGCCGGCGGATACGCTCGACGAATTCCTGAAGAACGCCGCCGCACTGACCGATCCTGGGAACCGCATGTATGGAATGGCGCTCCGCGGTTTCGCGGGCGCCGGGCAGAACATGTACATCTATCCGTCGCTGTTCAAGGAATTCGGCGGCACGTGGTTCAACGGCAAGAAGATCGTCGTCAATTCGGCGCAGGCGGTGAGCGCGCTCGACTGGTACGTCGACGCGGAATCGAAATACGCGCCGCCGGCCGTGCGCAACTGGAACTGGCCGGATATCGCCGACGCGTTCTCGCAGGGTACGCTCGGCTGCTACATCGATGCGCACTCGTCGGCCGCTGTGCTCATGAATCCCGAGAAGTCGAAGGTGATCGGCAAGTTCGCGTTCGCGCGATGGCCGAAAGGTCCGACCGGCA
>JBKPOL010000438.1:0-2151 GCA_046733075.1 Pseudomonadota bacterium
GTTCGCGAACGTCCGGCTCCGCGAGCGCCTTCGCAAATTCAGCGTGCAACCGTTCCACGTTCGGTTGCGGCGTGCCTGCGGGGCGCGACGAGGGCGTACCAGGACGTGACGTCGAATCCCGTCAGCCCCTGCTCCGCGAGGGTCGCAAGGTCGGGCGCGCTCGCAATGCGCTTCGCACTCGCCACGCCGAGCGCCACGACATTGCCGGCCTTGACGTGCTGGAGCGCCGCGGAGCTTTGCGCGAAGAACATCTGTACCTGCCCACCGAGCACCGCGTTCATTGCGGGCGCAACACCGTTGAACGGAACATGGACGAGGTCGATGCCGGCCATGCTCTTCAGAAGCTCGGCCGCGAGATGCGGGCCACTGCCATTGCCCGGCGACGCGTAATTCAGTGCGCCGGGCTTCGACTTGGCGAGCGCGATGAACTCGATGAGCGACCTGGCCGGTACCGAGGGATGCACGATCAGCACATTGGGGACCGCGGCAAGCACCGTGATCGGCGCGTAATCCCTGGCCGGATCGTAGGGCAGCTTCGAGTACAGCGACGGCGCGATCGTCAGGTTGCCAACCGGCGCGAGCGTCAGCGTATAGCCATCGGGCGCGGCCTTCGCGCCTTGCTCCATGCCGATGTTGCCCCCTGCTCCAGCGCGGTTTTCGATGACGAACGGTTGCCCGAGCGCCCCTCCGAGCTTGTCGCCGGCGATGCGCGCGAGCGCGTCCGCGGGTCCGAGTCGTCTCTTCATCGATTCCATCGTACGAGTAGCGTAACCCTGGTTCCCGATCGCCGAATCATCGCGCACGGCCCGCGCAGATTCAATCGTCCTGGCCGATCCTTCACTCGTTCAGATCATCGCAAGATGCGGTAACCGAGCGAATCGGTCTCACGTGCATCGTCGGCGAGGATCGCGTAATCGCCTGCATTGACCGTGGCAAATCCGCGGAGCAGGAGACGATCGCGGAGCTCTTGCAGGGGCGGCGCGTCCGCAACGCGCTCGAACGCTGCCGCGAGTCGTCGACGTGTCGCCTCGGCCACGCCATGGGCACAGACGAGCGGCGGGGCGGGCGTCAATGGCGTGCTCGCGATCACGCGGAGGTGCGCGGCCTTCGCCGGCTCGTGCCGCTTCAGCAGGTCGTGCCACCACGAATCGAGCGGTCCCGCGTCGATGCGGCCCTCGAGCAATGCGTCGACGACGGCGCGCGGCGTTTGCAGCGGACCTGTGGTTGCGCCGAACCACGCACCGCCTGCGTCGTGCGCACGACGCGCAAAAAATTTGCGCGGCGCTTGCCAGCCGCTTTGCGAATGATCGACCGTGTACCCGAACCGAGTACCGCGCAGTCCGTCGATCGTCGAATGGTCCGAATCGGCGCGCACGACGATGTCCGTACAGTAGACGGCGCGCCCTTCATATCGGGAAGGCGAGGGCAAGGGCGCCGCGACCAGTCGCGGTTGGCTTGCAGCCTTTCCCCGCCACGTCGTGAAGGGATAACCGCACATGAATGCGCATCCGAGGTCCGCGCGAAGCCACAGCGTCTCGAGCGGCTCGGGCGGCGCGTGTGCCACCGGAACGAGGGGTACGCCGGCCTCCTGAGCAATCCATTGGAACAACCGATCCCACCCACCCGCGACGTCCGAATTGAGCGCGTACATGCGAGCATTGGCCACGAGCGGCCGATCATCGCGCGCTCTGCTCATCCGGGGATGGCTCATCGATACCGCAGCGTCTGCCCGATCGATAGACGAGCCGCCTTGTCGAGCATCGCCGCGCCAAGCGCGATGTCCGACAACGAGAGCCCGCGGTGCCAGAAGAGGATCGTTTCATCGTCGCGCTCGCGGCCGGGCTTTCGACCCGCGACGATTTCCCCCAGCTCGGCATGAAGCGTCCGTTCGGTCAGCTTCCCGGCCTCGACGTGAGCGCGAAGTGCGCCGAACTGCCCGGTCCTGCACTGTCCCCAGTCGTCGACGACGATCTTGTCCATGATGTCCGTGAGCGTCAATTCGACCGCGCTCATCGTGCCGTACGGCACCACGAGCGCCGAGCGCTTGATCCAGTCGGTGCGGAGCATGGGCGCGGGCTCCGGCAACCGTGAGGCTTCGACGACGATGTCCGCATCGCGAACACAGCGCTCCCAGTCGCTTACCGCGCGCAC
>JBKPOL010000439.1:0-9895 GCA_046733075.1 Pseudomonadota bacterium
CACGCCGGCGAATCCCGCGGCCTTCGGTGCAGGCTGTCCGTCGTCGCCTTCGCCCTCGAGCGAGTTGTGGATCTCGTGCACGCTCTTCCACAGCAGGAACAGGCCTCCGCCGATGAGGATCAGGTCGCGGCCCGAGATTGCCTGCCACAGCGTAAAGAGCGGCTCGGTGAGACGCATCATCCACGTGAGCGACAGCAGCAGCACGATGCGCGTGATCATCGCGAGCGCGAGCCCCAGACGGCGCGCGACATTGCGGCGTGCAGGCGGCAGCCGACTCACCAGGACCGACAGGAAGATGATGTTGTCGATGCCGAGAACGATCTCGAGCGCCGTCAACGTCGCCAGGGCGATCCACGCATTCGGGTCGGCGATCCAATCGATCATCGCGCTTTCGCTTCCTTGGAAACGCTCAAACGGTCACCGCGCATCCCGACGGTAGCGCTCCCCGGGGCAATCGCCTGCGCGCGAACGCCCTAGACTTCCGCGGTCAGTTCTTTGAACGCGAGCTCGAGACGTTCGACGGTGCGATCGATGTTACGCAGCTTGTCGATGCCGAACAGGCCGACGCGGAACGTGCGGAAATCCGCCGGCTCATCGCATTGCAGCGGAACGCCGGCGGCCGTTTGCAAGCCGAGGCCGATCAGCTTGCTGCCAGACTGGATGTCCTTGTCTTCGGTGTAGCTGACGACGACCGTCGGCGCCTGGAATCCCGGTGCCGCGACGCTCGCAAAGCCCTGGCGCGCGAACATTCGCCGCACCTTGTCGCCGAGTTCCTGTTGCGCAGCCTTCGCCTTGTCGAAGCCGAAGCCGTATAGCTCCTTCATCGATTCGGCGAGACGCGCGAGCGCATCGGTCGGCAGCGTTGCAAAGTACGCGTGGCCGCCCTGCTCGTAGGCTTCCATGATCTGCAGCCATTTGCGAAGATCGCACGCGAAGCTCGTACTCTGCGTCTTGCCGATCGCGGCATGCGCGCGGGGCCCGAGCATGACGAGCGCACCGCATGCCGAGCTGCTCCAGCCCTTTTGCGGCGCGCTGACCAAGACGTCGACGCCGAGCTCCGCCATGTCGACCCACAGCGCGCCCGACGCGATGCAGTCGAGAACAAACATGCTCCCGACCGAATGAACGGCTTCCGCAACCGCGCGTATATACGCATCGGGAAGGATGATTCCCGAAGCGGTCTCGACATGCGGCGCAAACACGAGCGCGGGCGCCTCATCGCGGATCGTGCGCACGACCTCTTCCACGGGCACGGGCGCGTAAGCCGCGTGCGGCCCGGCTGTCGTTCGACGCGCCTTCAACGCCGTCGACTCGGACGGGATATTGCCCATCTCGAAGATCTGCGACCAGCGATAGCTGAACCACCCGTTGCGGATGACGAGGCACTTCCTGCCCGTCGCGAACTGGCGGGCAACCGCCTCCATGCCGAATGTTCCGCTGCCGGGGACGACAATGGCCGCTTCCGCGTGGTAAATCTGCTTCAGCGTGCGCGAGATGTCATTCATCACATGCTGGAATTTCTTCGACATGTGATTGAGCGAGCGGTCGGAGAAGACAACCGAGTACTCGAGCAGGCCGTCGGGATCCACGTCGGGCAACAAGCCGGGCATGAAGAGCTCCTGATGTTGGTGTTATGAAAGCCGGTACTGGAACCTGTCTCAAAATGGGCCACACGGCCCTGCTGCTTTCACGTTTCCTCGCTCGGCGCACGCCCTGTTTCTACGTAGTATCCCGGGCCTCGCCGTGGGCCGTCGCACGCTCGTCGTGCGCCGTGATTGGAGATAGGTTCCACTAGGATACCGGACGGCGGTTCAATGTCGCGGAGGGCGTGAAATGATCAAATGGATCAAGGTGGCGGCTGTCTCGGACGTCCCGGAAGGCGGGACACTCGCGGTCGAGGCGGACAAAGAACTCGTGTGCCTCTACAACCTCGGCGGCCGCATTTACGCCACCGACGACATCTGCACGCACGAGGAGGCGAGCCTCGCCGAGGGTTTTATCGAAGGCGATTGCATCGAATGTCCGCTGCACCAGGCGCGCTTTCACATTCCTACCGGAGAAGTGCGCGCCCCGCCCGCGGACACCGACCTGCGGGTGTTCCCCGTCAACGTCGAGGGTAACGATATCCTGGTCGGCGTCACCGAAAGTTGACCGGATGCAGCGCGGGCAGTTCCATCCAAGGCGATGGCCAGGACGCGGGCCGCCCTTCCCGCTGTCACCAAGCAGGGATCGGCTCAGACCGCCGACTTTCCAGTCACCGGCAGCGCGGCCCCGCATACGGACTTGGCGGCCGGCGATGCGAGGAATGCGATCGTCTCGGCGAGATCCTCGAGCGGCACCCACTTCGAGGTGTCGGCATCCGGCATCTCGGCGCGGTTCGCGGGCGTATCGAGCGTGGCGGGAAGCACGCAGTTGACGCGGATGTTCGCGTCGCGCAACTCGGCTGCCATCGCTTCCGATAGGCGCACGACGACCGCTTTCGTCGCGGCGTACGCGCCCATCCGTGCGGAGCCGCGTCGCGCGGCGTACGCCGCCACATTCACGATCGCGCCGTCCTGCTGCGCGAGCATCGTGGGCACGATCGCCCGCACCATGTTCAGCATGCTGCGCACGTTCACATCGAACAGGCTGTCGATCATCTCGTCGGGCGTCTCGTGCACCGGAAGGCCGGCACGAAAACCACCCGCAACGTTGCACAGGACGTCGATGTGTCCGAACCAGCGGAGCGCCTGCGTTGCGACCTCGGCCGTTTCAACGGGGCTCCCGAGATCCGCGGCGACGAAGCGCTGTCGCGCGTTCTCCTCACCGAACCGTGCCGCCAGCCGTTCCACCCGTCGATCGACGAGCACGAGATCGGCATTGCGACGTGCGAACGCGTGCGCAACCGCGCCGCCAAGATTTCCCGCGGCCCCGGTGACCACGACCGTCCGTTGACTGAAGTCCATCGTCGCCTCCCTTGGCGCATAATATTGCGCTGTTCATCGATTGCGTACTTACCGTCGCGAGTCTCACGCCATGGCCACCTTGATGCAAACGCAACCCGCGCGCATTCGCCGCACCGATGCGCTTGGGGTCCATTCACTCAATCGGTTCGCGTTCACGGTTCCCGACATTGTCGAGGCCGAGCGCTTCTACACGGCGTTTGGGCTCGACGTGCAGCGGCATGGGGACCACATCGATCTTCGCACCGTCGGCAATCCCCATGCGTGGGGTAGCGTGCACGCGAACGGCCGCCCCAAGCGGCTCCAGTATGTAAGCTTTGGAGCATACGAGGAGGACCTCGATGCAATCGCTCGCCGCGTGCAAGCGCACGCGAGCGATGCGCATCCCTTGTCGGACGGCAGCGGAATCTGGGTGCGCGATCCCGACGGCAATGCGGTCCAGATCGTGGCCGGGCCGAAGGTCTCCCCGGCGAGCAGGCCGCAACCGGCCGGAATCGCCTCGGTAACCCCGGGCAAAGGTGCGGCGCCGAGCCGCAAGACCGCGCTTCCCGTGCGTCCACGACGGCTGTCGCACGTGCTGCTCTTCACGCCGGACGTCGCACGTCTCGTCGCGTTTTACAGCGACGCGCTCGGATTGCGACTGTCCGACAGGTCGGGCGACATCATTGCGTTCCTGCATGGCCCGCATGCGAGTGACCACCACATGATCGCCTTCGCGAAATCGACGGCACCCGGCCTGCATCACTCGAGCTGGGACGTCGGCAGCCTAGACGACGTGGGTTTCGGCGCCGAGCTGATGAAGACGCACGGCTACACGAAAGGTTGGGGTGTTGGTCGGCACGTGCTCGGGTCGAACTATTTCTACTATGTGCAGGACCCGTGGGGCAGCTGGGCCGAATACTCGTACGGCATCGATTTCGTGCCCGCCGACGTCGAATGGGCCGCTGCGGATCATCCGGCCGAGGATTCCTTCTACATCTGGGGACCCACGGTTCCCGATGATTTCACCCTCAATCGCGAGCAGCCAGCATAGGGCCCCCTTCGCGGCTTTCAACCAGGTAATCACGATGCGCCTCGTCGCATTCAAACGGGACGGCGGTGATCCTGCCCTCGGCGTCCGCCTCGACGATGAGCTCGTCGACCTCACTGCGGTGGGTCTGCCCTCGACGCTGCGGGCACTGCTGGAGCAAGGCCCTGATGGCCTCGCATCGGTGCGCACGACGGCGACTCGTGCGAAGAATCGTATTCCGCTGTCGCAGGTCGCTTACCTGCCGCCGGTAATGGATCCGGCCAAGGCCATTGCCGTCGGTCTCAATTATGTCGATCACGCGGCGGAGTCGCCTTATAAGGACGCACCGAAGTATCCCGTGCTCTTCCATCGGTTTCCGCAGTCGTGGGTGGCGCATGGTCAGCCCCTCGTGCGCCCGCGCGTGTCGCAGCAGTTCGATTACGAAGGCGAAATGGTCGTCGTCATCGGGAAGCCGGGCCGCTACATCGCGAAGGAACGGGCGCTCGATCACGTGGCCGGCTATTCGATCTTCAACGACGGATCGATCCGCGATTACCAGTTCAAGTCCACGCAGTGGATGATGGGCAAGAACTTCGACGCGACCGGCGCCTTCGGTCCGGAGTTCGTGACGGTCGACGAGCTTCCGGCGGGCGCCGCCGGACTGCAGCTGCGGACGCGTCTCAACGGCCAGGTCCTGCAGAACGCAAACACGCGCGACATGATCTTCGACGTTGCCACACTCGTTGGCGTGTGCTCGGAAGCCATGACGCTGCTGCCGGGCGACATCATCATCAGCGGCACGCCGTCGGGTGTCGGCTTCGCGAGGAAGCCGCCGGTCTGGATGAAGCCGGGCGACGTCTGCGAGGTGGACATAGAAGGCATCGGCGTTCTGCGCAATGGTGTCGTGGACGAACGGCGCTGAAAGTCGTCGACAAACGTTCGCCCGGCAAGGCCCGCAATCGGCGTACGCAAGCGTGAGCCGTCATCACAACTCGAGGGAGGGGATTTCATGAACGGATTTCTACGCGCCATTCTGCTGTTCGTTTCGGCATGCGTGCTCACGCTCGCTGCCGCACCGGCAGCACGCGCACAAGGGGCGCAGGCGCCGATCCGTATCGGCAGCACGCTCGCGCTCACGGGTCCTTTGGCGGCGACCGCGCTCGTCCACAAGGTCGTCGGCGAGATCTACGTCGAGCAACTGAACAAGCGTGGCGGATTGCTTGGCCGTCAGGTGGAGTGGATCGTCAAGGACGACCAGTCGAAGCCCGATCTCGCCCGCACGCTCTACGAGCAGCTCATCACGTCGGACAAGGTCGACCTGCTCATGGGACCGTACGCAACCGGTGCGATCCTCTCGGCCATGGGCGTCGCGCAGCGCTACAACAAGGTGCTCGTGCACCACACGTTCGGCATTCCGTCGATGGCCAAGTACGAGATGCAGTTCCCGGCGTGGTCGCTCGGGCCCGATCCGGCCACGAGCGTGCCGACGACGGTGTTCGACGCCCTCGCCGCAACATCTGCCCCGCCGAAGACGATCGCCGTGGTCACGAGCAAGTTCCCCTCGGTCCACTTCATGTCGCTTGGCGCACGCGAAGTCGCCAAGAAGCGCGCCTTGAACGAAGTGCTGTTTCTCGAATGGGATTTCGGCAATCTCGATTACGGTCCGATCGCTGCGCGTATCAAGGACGCGAAGCCGGATTTCATCTGGGTCGGCGCAATCGGTCTCGAAGGCAACCAGCTGCTCGACGCGATGAGCAAGATCGATTACGCGCCGCGCGAGCACTTCTACATGTATCCGGCGCCGGGCCCGATGTCCAAGTCACCGCTCGCGAAGAATGCGCTGTCGATGACCGTGTTCGAGGAGCATCCGCCCTATTCCAGCGCACCGGGCGCCGCCGAGTTCATCAGCCTCTATCATGAGCGCGCGGCCAAGGCAGGCATCCCGGATACGAACGTCGAAGTGCAGGCCGCGGCATCGTATACGGCGTGGCAGATTCTCGAGGCCGGTGTGCGCGGGGCCGGCAGCCTCGACGACAAGGCGATCGCCGCCTACATCAAGAAGAATCGCATCGACACGATCCAGGGCAAGCTTCGCTTCGACGGACCGAGCAACTATGGCGACGACCTGATGCGCGTGAAGCAGGTGCAGGGCGGACGCTGGGTCACCGTCTATCCAAAGGACTACGCGGCGCCCGGTGCGACGCTGCAGGTGCAGTAAAGCGCGGTGCGGAAGCAATCGCCGTGACGTTCCCGAGCGGTACGCTGCTCGCGCAGTCGGCGCTGTCCGGCGTTTTCATCGGAAGCCTCTACGGCCTGCTCGGTCTCGGGCTGGGGCTGACGTGGGGGCTTTTGCACATCATCAATCTCGCGCACTTCGCATTTGCGTTTCTCGCGGCGTACCTCTGCTATCAGCTCGCAACCGTCGGCGGTATCGATCCCCTGCTGACGCTCGTCGTGATCGTGCCGCTGTTCTTCATGCTCGGTGTTCTCGTGCAGTGGTTGCTCGAGCGCTTCCACGTGACGCCGCTCAATTCGCTCCTCGCGACGTTCGGGCTTACGGCAATCATCGAGGCCGGCATCCAGGCCTTCTGGACGGCCGACTTCCGCAAGCTGGAGTCGGTGTATGCAGGTGAGAAGTTTCGCATCGGACCGCTGTACGTGCCGCTCCCGGAGCTCCTGACGCTTGCGCTGGCATTGGCCCTTTCGTTCGGCATTTATGCGGCGATGCGCTACACGAATCTGGGCCGTGCGCTGCGCGCGCTCGCCGAGGATGCCCCGGTCGCCTCGGCATTCGGCATCAATGCGCGCGCGCATGCATTGCTGCTTTCCGGCGTGTGTGGCGCGCTTGCGGGCATCGCGGGTGTCTGTCTCGCGTTGAGCTTCACGCTGACGCCGTCGCAGATCTATGCGTGGGTAGGCGTCGTCTTCGCGGCCGTCATGCTTGGCGGTCTTGGATCGGCGCTCGGCCCACTGACCGCCGGGGTCGTCATCGGCGTCAGCGAGGCGCTGACGATGGCGTTCGCATCGCCTTCGTGGGCGCCCATCGTGTCGTTCACGCTGCTGATCCTGCTGCTGTTGCTGCGCCCGGAACGAACCTGAGCATCGATCGGACGCTCGTCGCCATCGCGGTCGCAGGCATCGGCCTCGCCGCGGTTCCGTTTCTGCACGCACCCGCCTTCTACGAATCGTTCCTGTACCTCGTGTTCCACTGGATCGTGCTCGCCACGTCGTGGAACATCCTTTCAGGCTATTCCGGCTATTTCTCGTTCGGCCACGGCGCCTTCTTCGGCGCAGGCGTCTACACGACGGCAGTGCTGGCCGGCAAGTTCGATATCCCGTTCGCGTGGACGCTCCCGTTCGCGGCGCTCATCGCGGCGGTGCTCGGCGTTGCGCTCGGCGCCGTCGTGTTCCGCGTGCGGAGTGTGCGGGGAGAATTGTTCGCACTGCTGACCCTTGCCGTCACGTTCGTGCTCGCAACGATCGTCCTCAACACGCCGATTGACGGCGGCCCCGGCATCTATCTGTCCGCGGTAGCGGTGCCCGCGCTCGCCCCGACGCCCTCCGGCAGCTTCTACCTGCTCGCGCTCGTGGTCGCCGTGGCCACGCTCGCCGCGTCGCGCGCCATCGCCCGATCAAGACTCGGCGTCGGATTGTTCGCGATCCACGACGACGAGGACGCGGCCGAGGTGATGGGTGTTCCGACCTATCGCTTCAAGTTGATCGCCCTCGCGCTTTCCTGTGCGCTCGCCGGCGTCGCAGGCGGCATTCACGCACTCTTCGTGTCTTACGTCACCGCCAACAGCACCTTCAACATCACCGTGCCGCTGACCGTCGTGCTGATGAGCGTCCTCGGCGGCACCCGTCACTGGGCAGGTCCGGCGCTCGGTGCGACCGTCATAACCCTGCTGCTCTACGCGTCGACGGCCGCCGATCAGGCGGTCACGGGCAAGGCCGTCGTGGGCGCGATCCTCGTTGCCGCCGTGCTGTTTCTTCCCGAAGGCATCCTCGGCCCCCGTCGACTGTTCGCGCGGCGCGTCAATGCGCGGAGTCGACCGCGCGAAGCACAACTGGACCGAACGCGGTCGAACGCGCAACAGGCAATGAACGCGATTGCGCCGGCCAAGGCAGCAAGTCATGTCCGGCAACAACCGCTTCTTGCCATTCGCGGCCTCTCCAAGTCGTTCAAGGGCGTGCGCGCGCTCGATGGCGTGGATCTCGACGTGCGGCGCGGGGAAATCCTCGGCATCCTGGGACCGAACGGATCCGGCAAATCGACGCTGATCAACGTCGTCAGCGGTCACTACCGGGCGGATGCGGGAAGCGTGCGCTTCGACGGGCAGGAGCTCGCGCGGTTGCCCGCGCATCGCATCGCGCGTTCCGGGATCGCGCGCACGTATCAGATTCCGCGGCCTTTCGCCCACTTGAGTGTCGAGAACAACGTGGCGTTGACGGCGATGTTCGGCGGCACCGCGCACAATCCCATCGAATCGGCTGCCGCGGCCGACGAATGGCTGCGCTTCACCGGACTCGCGCGTTACGGCGCCCGACTTCCGGGCGAGCTCAATCTGCATCAGACAAAGTTCCTGGAGCTCGCGCGCGCGCTCGCGGCAGAGCCCAAGCTTCTCATGCTGGACGAGGTGCTATCGGGCCTCGCCCCTGCGGAGATCGACGAGGCCGTCGAACTCATCTCGCGCATTCGGGAACGCGGGACGACGATCGTCCTCGTCGAGCATGTGATGCGTGTCGTTACCGCGCTTTCGGACCGCGTCGTCGTGCTCGACCAGGGACGTGTGCTCGCAGAAGGCGCCGCGGCCGACGTGATGGCTCGGCGCGACGTTGCCACCGCGTATCTCGGTGTAGCGCATGCTTGAAGTGCGCGATCTTCGGGTGAACCATGGCGCCGCGCCCGCGTTATGGAACGCGTCGCTCACCATCGGTGACGGCGAGCTCGTCTGTGTCGTGGGGCCGAACGGCGCCGGGAAGACGACACTGATCAATGCCATCGCCGGGCTTCACCGTGCCTCTGCGGGCCGGATCGTCTTGGACGGCCGCGACCTCACGGCGATGCCGCCGCACCGGTTCTGTGACGCCGGCATGGCCATCGTTCCGGAAGGCCGGCGGTTGTTCGCGCGGATGAGCGTGCGCGAGAACCTGGAGATCGGCGGCTATCGACGCGATGTCCGGCCGGCGCGCGAGCGCTTGCTTGCGAACGTCTGCGAGCTCTTCCCCGCGTTGCGCGACAAGCTCGACGTACCGGCAGCCGCGTTGTCGGGCGGACAGCAGCAGATGGTGGCGATCGGCCGAGCGCTGATGGCGCGGCCCCGGCTTCTGCTGCTCGACGAGCCGTCGCTCGGCCTGTCGCCTATCATGGTGCAGACGATGTTCCGCGCGATTCGCGAGGTCAACGAAACCGGCACCGCGGTGCTGCTCGTCGAGCAGAACGTCGTGACCGCGCTCGCCATTGCCAAGCGTGCGTATCTGCTCGAGGAAGGGCGAATCGTCGCCGAGGGACCGCCCGACGTCCTGTTCGACAATCCGGAGTTGCGGCGGGCTTATCTGGGAATTGCACATGAATAGACATCGAGCCGGCATCATCGTCGGCAGCAACCGGCGCGAATCGATCAACCGTCGACTCGCACTCGCACTCGCGAAGCTCGGCGCCGAACATTTCGACTTCGAATGGATTCGCATCGACGACCTGCCGATGTACAACCAGGACCTCGAAGGCCACCGGCCGGACGTCGTGAATCGCTTCACGTCCGAAGTTCGCGCGGTCCCCGCGCTGCTGTTCGTGAGCCCCGAGCACAACCGGTCCCTGCCGGCGGTGCTTAAAAATGCGATCGACTGGGGATCGAAGCCGACCGATCAGAACGTGTGGCGCGGCAAGACGGCATGCATCACCGGCACGTCCTTCGGGGCGATCGGGACCGCCGTCGGACAGCAG
>JBKPOL010000440.1:0-3762 GCA_046733075.1 Pseudomonadota bacterium
GTGGCCAGCGTCGCCCCCGCCGCGTGGCAATGCTCGAGCCAGGCGAGCTCCGCATCGAAGCGACCCTCCACCCACTCGCCCGGCGGTATCGTGATTTCCGGAATGCACACACTCGGCGGCGTGCCGGCGGCGGCGAACGCGGCGTGGGGCGCGAGCTGCACGCCGTTCGCTGCCGTGAAGGGTTCGGCGCGCGCCGCGACGACCCGGGGCCGCATCATCACGGGTCCCGGCACGCCGTCGACGACGAGTCCCCAATCGCGACCCACCGAATGGAACAGGTCATGGAACCCATAGACGACGGACGCCGTCGCCTCGGGAAACGCGAGGATCGCGACATCGATGGGCGCGTGCATCAAGCGGGTTCCATCACCTGATCCGACGAATCGCCGTGGCAGTAAGCGTGATGCACGTAACGACGACGCGGCATCGATTTCGCCCGGCTGGCCGAAATGTCCGGTTCATTGCCGAAACGGCTTGTGCCCGGCGCAATCGATTGGCCTACGCTTCGACCTCGTCAACCAACGCCGGATCATTGCTTCGATGGAGCCCTTCATGAGCCAGTATCGCCGTTCCCTGCCGCAGCTCGCCGACCGCAATTTCATCACCGACGGCGGTCTCGAGACAACGCTGATCTATCACGACGGCATCGAGCTGCCGTACTTTGCGGCGTTCGTGCTGCTCGATCGTCCCGGGGGCGAGAACATCCTGCAGCGCTATTTCGCGCGCTATGCGGAAATCGCGCGGGCCGAGCGCGTCGGTGTCGTGCTCGAAAGCGCGACGTGGCGCGCCAATCCGGACTGGGCCGCGAAGCTGGGATACGGGCCCGATACGCTCGCCGACATCCAGGGGCGCGCGATCGCGCAGCTCCTCGACGTCCGCGATCGCTATCAAACCCCGGAAACGCCGATTGTCATTAGCGGCAATCTCGGTCCCCGCGGGGACGGGTACCGCGCCGAGCACCGCATGAGTGCCGATGAAGCGGAGGACTACCACGCGCCGCAGGTCAGGACCTTCGCGGCCACGCCCGCGGACATGGTCGCCGCGTTCACGATGAACTACACGGACGAAGCGGTCGGCATCGCGCGAGCTGCCAGAGCGAGCGACATGCCCGTGGCGATTGCCTTCACCGTGGAAACCGATGGTCGACTGCCGTCCGGAGAATCGCTGCAGCAGGCGATCGACCGCGTAGACGAAGCGACTGGGGCGCATCCAGCGTACTACATGATTAATTGCGCGCATCCGTCGCATTTCGCGAACGTGCTCGAGGCAGGCGGCGGATGGCGGAGCCGGCTCCGCGGCGTGCGCGCGAATGCATCGAGGCGCAGCCACGCCCACCTCGACGCGGCCACTGAAATCGACATCGGCGATCCGCTCGAACTCGCGCGCGACTACGTGAATCTAAAACGGGCGCTGCCCAAACTCACGGTCGTCGGCGGCTGCTGTGGAACGGACCATCGTCACGTCGAGGCCGTGTGCCGCGCAACCTTCGCACGTCAGGCTTCGTCGGCCTGAATGAGGGCAATCAGGGACCGATCCATTTGTTCTTCAAACCGCTCATCGGCATCAACGCGCGGGAGCTCGTCGCGGCTGCCGCGTTCGTGCTCGCCGCATGCGCGCAGGGGCCGGTTCAGACCGAACCGGAGCCGAGCCCACCTTCACCACCGGCAACGACGACGACGCCCGCTGCGACGCCCGCCGAGCCGGACACGCCTCCGGAGCTCGTCTCGCGCGGACGCGTGTCGTTGTACGGAACCGAGTTTGCCGGACGAACGACAGCGAGCGGGGAGCGCTTCGACCCGAACGCACTCACGATGGCGCACCGCACGCTGCCGTTCGGAACGATCGTCCGCGTCACGAACGTGGAGAACCAGCGGAGCGTCGAGGTGAAGGTGAACGACCGCGGACCGTACGTCGCAGGGCGAATCGCCGATCTTTCGCTCGGTGCGGCGCGCAAGCTAGGCATGGTCGCGGACGGCGTCGTCGACGCGATCCTGGAAGTCATTTCCCCCGGCGCGGTCCATTAGCGCGCTGGAGCGCCGGAGGCTCCAAAAGCGCGGACGACGCAAGCGTCCTTGCAGCGTCGCTCGCGTCAATGCAGCGGCTTGTACCGCGGCCGATGCGGACGCGCGCCCTCCTCGCCGAGACGCTTGCGCTTGTCCGCCTCGTACTCCTGGTAGTTGCCTTCGAAGAACACCCATTTCGAATTGTCCTCGGCCGCGAGGATGTGCGTAACGATCCGGTCTAGGAACCAGCGGTCGTGGGAGATGACGAGCGCGCTCCCGGCGAATTCGGACAACGCGTCCTCGAGCGCGCGCAGCGTCTCCACGTCGAGATCGTTCGATGGCTCGTCGAGCAGCAGCACGTTGCCCCCTCGCAGCAGCGTCGCGGCGAGATGAAGCCGACCGCGCTCGCCCCCCGAGAGGGCGCCCACGTTCTTCTGCTGATCGCCGCCCTTGAAGTTGAAGCGTCCGAGATAGGCGCGCGACGGCATCTCGAAGCGTCCAACGGTCAGGATGTCCTGGCCGCCCGAGATCGCCTCCCAGGCCGTCTTGTCGTTCGGCAGGGACTCGCGCGTCTGGTCCACAACCGCGAGCTGCGCCGTATGGCCGATCACCACTTCGCCGGCGTCCGGCTTCTCGCGGCCCGCAATCATCCGGAAGAGCGTCGTCTTCCCGGCGCCATTCGGCCCGATCACGCCTACGATCGCGCCCGGCGGCACCCTGAACGACAGGTCGTCGATCAGCAGCCGATCGCCATAGCCTTTGCTGACATGGCGGAACTCGATCACCTCGTTGCCGAGGCGCTCCGCGACCGGAATGAATATTTCCTGTGTCTCGTTACGTTTCTGGTGCTCGTACGACGAGAGTTCCTCGAAGCGCGAGATGCGCGCT
Organism: Pseudomonadota bacterium; assembly: GCA_046733075.1. GTDB lineage: Bacteria > Pseudomonadota > Gammaproteobacteria > Burkholderiales > Casimicrobiaceae > VBCG01. The sequence goes on from JBKPOL010000440.1 coordinate 2,892, forward strand.
TTCGCCTTCGCCTGCCGTCCCTTCGGATTCGCCCGCACCCATTCGAGCTCGCGCTGCATCGCCTTGATGCGCGCCGCCTCCTGCTTCGCCTCCCGCGCGAGACGCTGCTCCTTCTGCTCGAGCCACGACGTGTAGTTGCCTTTCCACGGAATGCCATAACCGCGGTCGAGCTCCAGGATCCATTGCGCGGCGTTGTCGAGGAAGTAACGATCGTGCGTCACGGCGATCACCGTCCCGGGGAATTTCTGCAGGAACTGCTCGAGCCACTCGACGCTCTCGGCATCGAGGTGATTGGTCGGCTCGTCGAGCAGCAGCATGTCGGGCTTCGAGAGCAGCAGGCGGCACAGCGCCACGCGCCGTTTCTCGCCGCCGGAGAGCTGGCCGATCTTCGCGTCCCACGGCGGAAGCCGCAGCGCATCGGCCGCGATTTCCATCTGCACGTCCGAGTCCGTGCCCGCGGCTGCGATGATCGCTTCGAGCCGGGCCTGCTCCGCGGCGAGCGCATCGAAGTCGGCATCCGGTTCGGCGTACGCCGCATAGACCTCGTCGAGGCGCTGCTTCGCGGCGAGCACTTCGCCCATTCCTTCCTCGACGACGCTCCGCACGCTCGCCTGCGGATCGAGCCTGGGTTCCTGCGGCAGGAAGCCGATGCGCATGTCGGGCATCGGCACCGCTTCGCCCTCGAACTCGGTGTCCTCGCCCGCCATGATGCGGAGCAGGCTCGACTTGCCCGCGCCGTTCAGTCCGAGCACGCCGATCTTCGCGCCGGGAAAGAACGACAGCGAAATATCCTTGAGAATGACGCGCTTGGGCGGGACGACCTTGCCCACACGATTCATCGTGTAAACGTATTGAGCCATGGGGAGACTGC
>JBKPOL010000441.1:0-5036 GCA_046733075.1 Pseudomonadota bacterium
GATCCCGCGCGGACACCGGCCGGATCGGCGAGCGCGGCCAGCACCTCGACGGCCGGCGCGCCGGTGCTCGCGGCCCGGGATCTCCACGCCTGGTACGGCGAGTCGCACATCCTGCACGGGATGACGCTCGACGTGCGCGCGGGCGAGCTGGTCACGCTGCTCGGCCGCAACGGCGCCGGCAAGACGACGACGCTCAAGTCGATCATGGGCGTGGTGCCGCGCCGCGAAGGCTCGGTTCGCTTCGACGGCCAGGAAACAACGAGGCTTCCGTCGAACCGCATCGCACGCATGGGCATCGCATGGTGTCCCGAGGAGCGCGGAATCTTCTCGAGCTTGAATGTCGAGGAGAATCTGATGCTCCCGCCGAAGGTGCGCGACGGCGGTCTGTCGGTCGAGCAGATCTACCAGCTCTTTCCCAACCTGTACGAGCGGCGCAAGAGCCAGGGGACGAAGCTCTCCGGGGGCGAGCAGCAGATGCTCGCGATCGGCCGCATCCTGCGTACCGGTGCGCGCCTGCTGCTGCTCGACGAGCCCACGGAAGGGCTCGCTCCGGTGATCGTCCAGCAGATCGGCCGCACGATCGGCAAGTTGCGCACCCAGGGCTTCACGATCCTGCTCGTGGAGCAGAATTTCCACTTCGCCGCCACGGTGGCGGATCGGCACTATGTGATGGAGCACGGCAGGATCATCGACATGATCCCGAACGCCGAGCTCGAACGGAACATGCACAAGCTGCACGAGTACCTCGGCGTCTGACCAATTGATTTCCAATGATGGAGGAGTGTTGATGAATGCAATCACCCGCAGCGCGCTGGCAATCGGCATTGCCAGTGCACTCGCCGCCGGCGCCGCGCAGGCGCAGATGTCCGACAACGTCATCAAGATCGGCGTCTTGTCCGACATGTCGAGCCTATATACCGATCTGGCGGGCGCGGGTTCGGTGGCAGCGGCGCGCATGGCGGTCGAGGATTCGGGCGTCGAGAAGCGCGGGCTGAAGGTCGAGGTGGTTTCGGCGGACCACCAGAACAAGCCGGACGTTGGTTCGGCCGTCGCGCGTCAGTGGTACGACGCCGACAAGGTCGACGTGATCGTCGACGTTCCGAACTCCGGCGTGGCGCTCGCCGTCAACCAGATCACGAAAGACAAGAACAAGGTCTTCCTCGCCGTCGGCCCCGGCACTTCGGACCTGACGGGCAAGGCGTGCACGCCGAATACCGTGCACTGGTCGTACGACACTTGGATGCTTGCGAACGGTACGGGCACTGCAATCACGAAGCAGGGCGGCGATACGTGGTTCTTCATCACCGCTGATTACGCATTCGGTCAGGCGCTCGAACGGGATACGACGCAGGCGGTGCAGAAGGCGGGCGGCAAGGTCATCGGCTCGGTCAAGGTGCCGCTCAACAACCAGGATTTTTCATCGTTCCTGCTGCAGGCGCAGTCGTCGAAGGCCAAGATCATCGGGCTTGCGAACGCCGGCGGCGACACCACGAACTCGATCAAGCAGGCAGCTGAATTCGGCATCGTCAAGGGCGGCCAAAGCCTCGCCGGCCTGCTCGTGTTCCTGACGGACGTCCATGCGCTCGGCCTCTCGAACGCGCAAGGACTGATCTTCACCGAGACGTTTTACTGGGACATGAACGATCAGACACGCGCGTTCGCCAAGCGCTTCGCCGAGCGGGACAAAGGTATTCACCCGACGATGGTCCATGCGGGCGTCTATGCATCGGTTCTCCATTACCTCAAGGCGGTGGAGGCACTCAAGAGCGATGCGGACGGCACGAAGGTCATTGCAAAGATGAAGGAAATGCCGACCGACGATCCGCTGTTCGGAAAAGGCACGATCCGGGCGGACGGCCGCAAGATCCATCCGGCGTACCTTGTCGAAGTGAAGAAGCCGTCGGAGTCCAAGGCGCCGTGGGACTACTACAAGATCCGCGCGACGATTCCGGCTGACCAGGCGTTCCGTCCGTCGGCCGACGGCGGATGCTCGCTCCTCAAGTAGCGCGGGCGAGAGCGTTGCCGGGCGGTGCGCCGCATGCGTGATCGGTCGCCCGCGCGCCGCCCGCCGCGCGAACGCCGTCGCTGAACGTTACCTCGATCAGGAGCGCGGGAGCGCGTCGACGATGCAGGCACTCTTCGGTCAACTGCTGATCGGCCTCATCAATGGGGCGTTCTACGCGATGCTCTCGCTCGGGCTAGCGGTGATCTTCGGCCTGCTGAACATCATCAACTTCACGCACGGCGCGCAATACATGATGGGTGCGTTCGTCGCGTGGTTCCTGCTGAACAAGGCAGGCATCGGTTACTGGTGGTCGCTGCTGCTCGCGCCGATCGTCATCGGCGCGCTCGGCGTCGTCATCGAGCGCACAATGCTCTCGCGCCTCTACAAGCTCGACCATCTGTATGGGTTGTTGCTGACGTTCGGACTGGCGCTGATCTTCCAGGGATTGTTCCGCAATGAGTTCGGATCGTCGGGACTGCCGTATCAAATCCCGTCACAGTTGACGGGCGCTATGAACCTGGGGTTCATGTTCCTCCCCATTTACCGCGGGTGGGTGATCCTCGCGTCGGTCATCGTTTGCCTGTCGACGTGGTACGTGATCGAGCGGACGAAGCTCGGCAGCTACCTGCGGGCAGCAACCGAGAATCCCGCGCTCGTGCAGGCCTTCGGAATCAACGTGCCGAGGATGATCACGCTGACGTTCGGTTTCGGCGTGGGGCTCGCTGCGCTGGCCGGCGTAATGGCCGCACCGATCTATCAGGTGAGCCCGCTGATGGGTGCCGATCTGATCATCGTCGTGTTCGCCGTCGTCGTCATCGGCGGGATGGGCTCGATCATGGGATCGATCCTGACCGGGTTCGGCCTCGGCGTCGTCGAGGGCCTCACCAAGTACTTCTACCCGGAAGCGTCGAACACCGTGATCTTCGTCGTGATGGTGATCGTGCTGCTATTCCGGCCCGCCGGCCTGTTCGGCAAGGAGAGGTAGTGGCGACGACGATCCCGACCGCGGCGCCGGCGCACACGGGCGTGACCCAGATGGCGATCGCCACGACGATCATGGTCGTGCTGCTCGCCGTTGCACCGTTCGTCGGCATCTACCCGGTGTTCGTGATGAAGGCGCTGTGTTTCGCACTCTTCGCGTGCGCGTTCAACCTGCTGCTCGGCTTCGGCGGGCTGCTGTCGTTCGGCCATGCGATGTTCCTCGGCACAGCGGGCTACGTGTGCGCCTACGCGGCCAAGGAGTGGGGCTTCACGCCGGAGCTCGCGATCCTGCTCGGAACCGCCGCGTCCGCGGTTCTCGGAGCCGTCGTCGGCGCGCTCGCGATTCGCCGCCAGGGCATCTACTTCGCGATGATCACGCTGGCAATCGCGCAGATGATGTACTTCTTCTATTTGCAGATGCCGTTCACGCACGGCGAGGACGGAATCCAGGCGGTGCCGCGCGGCCGGCTCTTCGGCTTGATCGACCTCGCGCATCCGCTTGCGATCTATTACACGGTGCTTATCATCTTCGTTGCCGCCTTCCTGTTCATCTACCGGATCATCCATTCGCCGTTCGGGCAGGTGCTGAAGGCGATACGGGAAAACGAGCCGCGCACGATTTCACTCGGCTACGACGCCGATCGCTACAAGCTCCTCGCATTCCTGCTCTCCGCGACGCTCGCCGGCCTCGCGGGTGCAACGAAGGCGATCGTGTTCCAGCTCGCGTCGCTGACCGATGTTCACTGGTCGATGTCCGGCGAGGTCGTGCTCATGACGCTGCTCGGGGGCATGGGGACGATCTTCGGTCCCGTGGTCGGCGCGTTCGTCATCATTGCGCTCGAAAGCTATCTCGCCGGCTTTGGCGAATGGGTGACGATCATCACCGGCGTGATCTTCGTCATTTGCGTGCTGGCGTTTCGGCGGGGGATCGTCGGCGAGCTCGCCGCATGGTGGGCGAAGCGGCGCGGCTGACGGCGCGGTTCGCGGCCGTGGTCGCGCTGTTAGCAGGCACGGCGTTCGCGCAGACGCCCGAGTGGGTCGTCGAGGGCAGCTGCCGGGACGGTCAGCCGCACGGACGCTACGAGCTGCGAAACGGCATCGGCGCGCTCCGGGTGTCCGGCGCGTTCAATCAGGGTAAACGGACGAGCTCGTTCATCTTCTGGACCGATGACGGTGTGCGGATCGCGCATATACCGTATGACGAGGATGCGCGAAACGGGACGCTGGCCAGCTGGTACGACACACGGCGCGCGAGTGCCGATGGAGCGCGCCGCTTCGAGTCGTCCTTCCGGCGAGGCCTGCGCGACGGGCTGACGCGTACCTGGTATCGCAATGGCCACCGCAGATCGGAAGCCGAGTACGACAACGGTCGCCTGGTGAAAGCGGCCGCATGGAGCGAAGCCGGAGCGCGGCTCGACGACCGCGCGACGCGTTACGTCGCCCAACGCGACGCCGCGGCGGCGGACGCCGACTACGCCCGGCTGGAAGCGCTGGTGCGGCAGCACTTGCCGCGTTGTCCGTAGGTCGAAGCACGTAACAAATCGGCCGCGAGCGGGTCGAAGCGCTCATGCCCGGTCAACCCGAATTTGCCGGCATTGCGCCGCGCGCCGCGCATCCTGTCGACGCCCGCAACAAGGCGATCGCCAAGATTGCGCTGCGCGCATCCCGCGCATCGGTCGTGTTGATCGGCGAGGCATCGCATGGCACGCACGAGTTCTATGCGATGCGCGCCGCGCTGACACGGCAGTTGATCGAAGCGCACGGCTTCCGGGCCGTCGCGCTCGAAGCGGATTGGCCCGACACATTCCGCGCACATCGTTACGCGAGCGGACGAAGCGACGATGCCAACGCCGACGAGGCCCTTGCGGACTTCCGCCGCTTTCCCACCTGGATGTGGCGCAATGAAGTCATGCGCGATTTCGTCGAATGGCTCGCGGACTTCAACCGGCAGCAGCCGATCGCCGAGGTTGCCGGCTTGTTCGGCCTCGACCTCTACAGTCTGCATGCGTCCATCCAGGCGGTCCTCGCGTATCTCGACCGCGTCGATCCG
>JBKPOL010000442.1:0-4049 GCA_046733075.1 Pseudomonadota bacterium
TCACCCGCCTCCAATGCGGCGTGCGCGAGAAACGCCGTCAACGGGTCGGTGGCGCCCTCGATGCCCTCTGCCTCCGTATCGGAATTCGATGCATCCGAAGAATCTCGCTCCTGTTCGTCTTCGCTGCGAGAAGAGGGCGACTCGAGCGCTTCGTTCGCGGCAGCGCGTGCAGGCAAGTTCTGCGAGGCCGACGCTACATCCTGCCGCACACGCACGGCATCCTCTGTTAGACGGATCGGGCTATCGACGGCGAGATCGGCTTCGCGCACGAAGCTTTGCGCCGCGTTCACGAGCTCCTCGAGGTTCTCCACGCGCTCCGAGCCGTCCTTCTCCTGCCGGTAATGGGCGAGCAGACCCGACGCCTCGATGACGTGCGCAACCGTCTCGGACAGCGCGAGCGAATGCGTTGCCTCGCGAGCCGCCTCGATCAGCCGCACGAATGCGGCGAGCGACGTGCCGGACTTGCCCTTGATCGTTCCCGCACACGCCGCCTGCCACAGCGACGTGCCCTGAGCGCGCGCCGTGTCCTGAAGCTGCTCGAGCGTTCGCGCGCCGATGCCCCGTGGCGGGAAGTTGACGACACGCAGGAACGCGCCGTCGTCGGCCGGCTCGGCGATCAGACGCAGATACGCGAGCGCATGCTTGATCTCGGCGCGCTCGAAGAAGCGCATGCCGCCGTACACGCGATAGGGTAGCGCAGCGTTGAACAGCGCATGCTCGAGCACGCGCGATTGCGCGTTGCTGCGATAGAGAAGCGCGATCTGGTCGAGTGCGAGACCGTCGCCGGCGAGTCCCTTGACGACGTCCACGATGAACGCGGCCTCGTCGAAGTCGCTCGGCGCGGCGAAGGCGCGCACCGGCTCACCGGCACCTTCGCTCGTCCACAGGTTCTTGCCGAGCCGGGTGGCGTTGTTCTTGATGAGTGCGTTGGCCGCGTCGAGAATGTGCCCGTGCGACCGATAGTTCTGCTCAAGCTTGATGAGCTTCACCGGCCGGTCGGGCCGCGAGAAATCGCGCTCGAAATGCTGCATGTTCGCCGCACTCGCACCGCGAAACGCGTAGATCGACTGGTCGTCGTCACCGACGGCGAACATCGCGGCATTCGGTCCGGCGAGTTCGCGCAGCCACCGGTACTGGAGCGCGTTCGTATCCTGGAATTCATCGACGAGCAGATGCGAGAAGCGACGGCGGTAATGGTCGCGGATGCCGTGGTGCGTGGTGAGCAGCTCATAGCAGCGGAGCAGCAGCTCGGCGAAATCGACGACCCCTTCCCGCTGGCACATTGCCTCGTAGAGCGCGTAGTGCTCGACCTGCCTCCGCGTGAAATCATCACCGGCCTCGACGGCATTCGGGCGCCGTCCCTCCTCCTTCGCCCCCGCGATGAACCATTGGAGCTCGCGCGCCGGGTAGCGCTCGTCGTCGATGTTGTTCACGCGGTACATCCGCTTGATCAACGCGAGCTGGTCCTGCGTGTCGAGGATCTGGAAGAGCTGTGGCAGACCGGCGTCGCGGTAATGCATGCGCAGCATGCGATTGCACAGTCCGTGGAACGTTCCTATCCACATCCCGCGAAGGTTGATGGGGGTGAGCGCGGCGAGGCGCGTCAGCATTTCCTTCGCGGCCTTGTTCGTGAAGGTGACGCCGAGGATCGACAGCGGGCTTGCCTGGCCCGTGGCCAGAAGCCATGCGATTCGGGTCGTCAGCACGCGCGTCTTCCCGCTGCCCGCGCCCGCGAGGATCAGCGCGGATGCGTGCGGCAGCGTGACGGCGGCAAGCTGCTCGGGATTGAGATTTTCGAGGAGAGACATGAAGGCGCGGCAATCACGAATTATAGACTTCGAGCGAACGCTATAATCGGCGCCGCCGATGGCCCGACAACCCAAGACGACGCGCGCGCCCGACGCAACACCGCCGGCGAACTCGGCGACGATGCGCTCGTTCGTGCACTGGATCCGCGCGGCGGCGCCGTATGTGCACGCGTTTCGCGGACAGACGTTCGTCATTGCGTTCGGCGGCGAAGTCGTTGCCGACGAGTCCTTCCTCGGCGTCGTCCACGATCTCAACCTGCTGCACAGCCTTGGCATCAAGCTCGTCGTCGCGCACGGCTGCCGCCCGCAGGTCGAGGCGATCCTCGAGGCCCAGAACATTCCGAGCCGCTACTCGAGTGGCGTGCGCATCACCGATTCCGAAGCGATGGACTGCGTGCTCGAAGCCGCGGGCCAGGTGCGCGCGCGCATCGAAGCGCTGCTGTCGCTCGGCTTGGCCAACTCGCCGATGGCGAACGCGCGAAACCGCGTATCGAGCGGGAACTACCTGACGGCGAAACCGATGGGGATCGTCCACGGGGTCGACATGCAGCTCACGGGAGAAGTTCGTCGGATCGACACGGAGGCGATCCAGCAGCGCCTCGACGACGGTGACATCGTTCTCATCTCGCCTACCGGTTACTCGCCGACGGGAGAGATCTTCAACCTCACCGTCGAGGAGGTCGCGACGCAGTGCGCCGTGCGCATGGACGCGACGAAGCTCATTTTCCTGACTGACACCGACGGCGTGCGAAACGGCCGGCGGCAATTGCTGTCGGACCTGTCGACGACGGATGCCGAGAAACTGCTCGAGCGCAGTGAACGGCTTGCTCCCGACATTCGCGTCTACCTCCCCGCCGCCATCCGCGCATGCAACAACGGCGTCAAGCGAGCCCATTTGATCAGCCGTCACCACGATGGCGCGCTGCTGCTCGAGCTCTTCACGCGCGACGGCGTCGGCACGATGATCGCGGGGACAGCGCTCGCTCACTTGCGGAACGCGACGATCGACGACGTCGGCGGCATTCTCGCGATCATCGAGCCGCTCGAGGAGCAGGGCGTGCTCGTGCGCCGCTCACGCGAGCGCCTCGAGAGCGAGATCGAGCGCTTCGTCGTGGCGGAATACGACAACCACATCATCGGATGCGCGGCCCTTTATGCATTTCCGGCGGAGCGCGTGGGCGAGCTCGCCGCGCTCGCCGTGCACCCCGACTTTCGACGCGAAGGCTATGGCGAAGCGCTGATGAACGAGATCGAGCAGCGTGCGCGGAGGCTCAAGCTCACACAGTTGTTCGTGTTGACGACAAAGACCGCGCACTGGTTCCTCGAGCGAGGGTTCCGCACCGCGACGATCGCGGACCTGCCGCGCGAGAAACAAGCGCTCTACAATTATCAGCGCAAGTCGCTCGTGTACGTGAAGAACCTGTGAACCTTGCCGAAAGGCGACCTTCCAACATCTATTTCGTCCCCAGGCGCCGGTCGCGCCGGCCACTTGACCTGAAAGGATTCGCGCGATGGCAAGAATGGTGAACTGCGTGAAGCTCGGCCGCGAAGCGGAAGGTCTCGACTTCCCCCCGTATCCCGGAGAGCTCGGCAAGCGGATCTATCAGAGCGTCTCGAAGGAGGCTTGGTCGCAGTGGCTCAAGCACCAGACGATGCTCGTGAACGAGAACCGTCTGTCGCTTGCGGACCCTCGCGCTCGCAAGTGGCTCGCCGAACAGATGGAGAAGCATTTCTTCGGCGGAGGCGCGGAAATGCCCGCGGGATACGTTCCCCCCACGCCGTGACGCGCATCTCGCGTTATCCGGTACCTTCGCTTGCGGAACTGCCGGAGGACATCCGTGCGCGGATCATGGAGGTGCAAGAGAAGGCGGGCTTCGTGCCGAATGTCTTCGTCGCGCTGGCCCATCGCCCCGCCGAATTCCGCGCGTTCTTTGCCTATCACGACGCGCTGTTGCTGAAGGAAGGCGGCCTTAGCAAGGCCGAGCGCGAAATGATCGTCGTCGCCACCTCCGGTGCCAACGACTGTCTCTATTGCGTGGTGGCGCATGGCGCGATCCTGCGGATCTATTCGAAGAATCCGCTGCTGGCTGATCAAGTCGCGGTCAACTATCGCAAGGCCGACCTGTCGCCCCGCCAACGCGCCATGCTGGGGTTTGCGATCAAGGTCGCCCTGTACAGCGCCGCGATCGAGGACGCCGACTTCGATGCGCTCCGTGCTCATGGCTTCGCGGACGAGGACAT
>JBKPOL010000443.1:0-7106 GCA_046733075.1 Pseudomonadota bacterium
TTCCCATATCGTCTGCGCCGCCTTCAACGAGATCTGCTGCCCGACGATTGCGCGCGTGAGCGTGGTGAACGGCTCGCCGCGGCTCGTCAAGTGGAGGCCGGGATAGGCGGCGATCAAGCGCGCGAGCACGGCGTCGCGCGCGCTGAGCGCAAAAATTGCCTCTTCCCAATAGTGCGGCTTCACCATGCGAATGGATGAGCGCACGGGATGCAACGATCCGCCGCGGGGATGGTCGAACGCGCCAACATGCGCTTAAGGGAATTTCCAGCCGGAAATGTTACATTACGCGCGCTTTTTTCATCTTTCGGAGTGTGCATGCGCAAGATCCTGCGCTGGGCGGGTGCTGCTGTCATCCTGCTGATCGCCGCATCCGCGCCGGCCGCCGATCCCGCGAAGGTTCTCCGCATCTCGTTTCCGGTCGCCGAGACCGGCTTCGACCCCGTGCGCGTTTCCGATCTGTACTCGAACATCGTGAACGAGGCGATCTTCGAGCGGCTTTTGACGTACGACTATCTCGCGCGGCCGGCTAAGCTGGTTCCGATGACCGCCGAGTCGTTGCCGGAAGTAACGGATGGTGGCCGCACGTACATCCTGCACCTGCGACGAGGGATTCATTTCGCGCCCGACCCCGCATTCAAGGGTCAACGTCGCGAGTTGACTGCGGAAGACTACGTTTACTCGTTCAAGCGCTTTGCCGACCCCGCGAATCGGGCACCGTACGGATTCATGGTGCAGGGCAAGATCGTTGGCCTCGACGAGCAGATGGAAGCGGCGAAGAAGAGCGGCAAGTTCGACTACGACGCGACGATTCCCGGTCTCGTCGCGCTCGACAAATACACGCTTCGCTTCAAGCTCACCAGCACCGATTTCCTTTTTCCGTACACGCTTGCCCACGTCCCTTTCGGCGCGGTCGCCCGCGAAGTGGTCGAAGCCTATGGCAATGACGTGCAGGCGCATCCCGTCGGTACGGGACCGTACGTCCTCAAGGAGTGGCGTCGCGCGGCGAAGATAACGCTCGAGGCGAACCCCAACTACCGCGACGTGACCTGGGACTTCCAGCCCGAGGGGAATGCATGGGACGCGACGATCGCCTCGGCGATGAAGGGCAAGAAGATTCCGCAGATCGGACGCGTGGAGATCGCAATCATCGAGGAGAGCCAATCGCGCTGGCTCGCGTTCGAGCGCAAGGAGCTCGACTACATGGCGGTGCCGGCAACGTTCGTCGACCAGGCGCTCGACGAGTCGAACAACTTAAAGCCGAAGTGGGTTGACCAGGGCGTCACGCTGTTCCGCGGAATCGATCCCAGCGTCGGGTACGCATTCTTCAATTTCCGTGATCCGGTGGTCGGTGGCTATTCGAAGGAGAAGATCGCCCTGCGCCGCGCAATCATCATGGGATATGACCTTGCCGCCGAGATCCGCGTCATCGCCAAGAATCAGGAAGTACAGGCGCAGATGCCCATTCCTCCAGGGGTCGTGGGCTACGACTCGCACTATCACAGCATCAACCAGTATGACCCGGTGCTTGCCAACAAGCTGCTGGACTACTTCGGTTACAAGAAGGGTTCCGACGGGTATCGCACGCTTCCCGACGGCAAGCCGCTTACGGTTCGGCAAGCCACCGGGACGGCGGCGATCGACCGCGAGTACAGCGAGCTCTGGAAGCGGTCGATGGATGCGATCGGCATTCGCATGATGTTCGAGCCGGGCAAGTTCTCGGACACGCTCAAAGCCGCAAAGGCATGCCAGGTGATGATGTGGCAGGCGTCGTGGACGGCAGACTACCCGGACGGTGACAATTTCATGCAACTGCTCTACGGCCCGAACACCGGCGAGAGCAACAATGGCTGCTACGAGTCCAAGGCCTACGATGCGCTGTACGAGAGATCGCTGACGTTGCCTCCCGACTCCGTCGCGCGCAACCATCTCTTCATTGACATGAGCCGCCAAATGGAAGTCGACGGCGCATGGAGCCTGCACTCCTGGGGCATCCGCAACCAGCTCATCCGGCCGTGGGTGAAGGGCTACAAGAAGCATCCGATCCTGCAGGCCGAGTTCGTTTACATGGATGTCGACGTCGCGGGTGGGGGAAAGAGTTGACGCGCCGTGTTTCGCGGTTCGTCCCCGCCAGCTGACGGCGCGGTGGGAGCCGACAGGGTGATGCGGCTAGTGCAAAAGGCGTTGCTGTGCGTCACCGGGCATGCATGTGCATTGGCCGTTGCCGTTCTCCTGCCAACCGTTGGCGCGTACGGCGCCGATCCTGCAAAGGTCATCCGTCATGTATTCCCAGTTGCCGAAACGGGGTTCGATCCCGCCGCGGTGCAGGACCTGTACTCGGCCACGATCGAGCAGATGCTGTTCGAAACGCTCCTGACGTACGACTACCTGGCGCGTCCGGCGAAGCTCGTACCGCTGACGGCGGAGGCGATGCCCGAGGTCAGCGACAGCGGCAAGACCTATACGGTGCGCATCCGGAAGGGCATCTACTTCATCGACGATCCCGCGTTCAAGGGCAAGCGGCGCGAGCTGACGGCGAGCGACTACGCGTACGCCTTCAAACGTCTCATCGATCCGAAAATCCGCTCGCCGTGGGCGTGGCTCGTCGAAGGCAAGATCGTCGGGCTGGACGAGCTTGCCGAAGCGGCGAAGAAGTCCGGCCACTTCGACTACGACGCGAAGGTCGAGGGACTCGAAACTCCCGATCGCTACACGTTGCGCATTCGGCTGAGGGAGACCGACTACAACCTGCCGTACATCCTCGCGCACGAACCCACGTCGGCCGTCGCACGCGAGGTCATCGAGGCGTATCGCGACGAGGCCGGGCGTGCGATGGCCAACCCGGTCGGCACCGGCGCGTACCGGCTGAAGCAATGGGTCCGCAGTTCGAAGATCGTGCTCGACGCCAATCCCGATTTTCGCGGCTTCGTCTGGGATTTCAAATCGACCGACCCTGAGGACCAGCCGCTCATTGCGCAGATGAAGGGCAAGAAGATGCCCCAGGTCGGCCGGGTCGAGGTCAGCATCATCGAGGAGGACCAGGCGCGCCTCCTCGCGTTTCAGAACAAGGAGCTCGACCTGATGGATCTCGGCGGTCCGCTCGCGCCCAACGTGATGGACGGAGGCAAGCTGAAGCCGGAATTCGTGAAGAAGGGCGTCAAGCTTTCGCGGATCATCGACCCGGCGATCATCTACGTGTACTGGAACATGCAGGATCCGATCGTCGGCGGGCTTTCGAAGGAGAAGATCGCCCTGCGGCGCGCAATGGCGATGGCCTACAACGTCGAGGACGAGGTCAAGGTCGTGCGCAACGGCCAGGCGGTTGCCATCGACTATCCGATTCCGTACGGCGTGGTCGGCCACGACCCGAAGTACCGTTCGCCGGTCAAGTACGATCCGGCAACCGCGAACCGGCTGCTCGACTCCTTCGGTTACAAGAAAGGTCCTGACGGCTGGCGCAACCTGCCGGACGGCAAGCCGTTTACCATCCGTTACGCATCACGCCCGGACTCGCTTGGGCGCCAGCTCGACGAGCTGTGGAAGAAGGCGTTCGACAGCATCGGGATACGCATGGAAGTGCAGAAAGACAAGTTTCCGGAGCTCTTGAAGCTCGAGCGGCAATGCAAGCTGATGATGCGCACGGCATCGTGGATCGCGGACTATCCCGATGCCGATAACTTCATGCAGCTCCTCTACGGCAAGAACATCGGCCAGAACAACAACGGCTGCGCGAAGATTCCCGAATACGACGCGCTCTACGAGCAGTCGACGCGCATGCCTGACTCGCCCGCGCGCGACAAGCTCTACCACGAGATGACGCGGATCATCGAGAACTACGCGCCCTGGCGGCTCGACTCGGCTACGTACCGCAACATGCTCATCTCGCCGCGGGTCCAGGGCTACAGGAAGCATCCGATCCTGCACGCGGAATGGCAGTTCATCGATGTGGCGAAGGCGCCCGGCAGCGTGTCGAGCGGCGCCGCGAGTAAGGCAGTTCCCGACTGACCAATCGTTCTCGCGCGAATGCGCGCGCAGGAGGCCACCCGATGGGTGCCTACATCGTAAGAAGGCTGTGGCAGATGATCCCGACAATGCTCGGCGTGATTCTGCTCGTGTTCCTGCTCTTCAACTGGGTAGGCGGCGATCCCGCGTACGTGCTCGCCGGCAAGATCAGCAATCAGGAACAGATCGACAATATAAGGCGCCAGCTCGGCGTCGACCAGCCGTACTGGGTCCAGCTCTGGATATTCGTGAAGCAGGTCGTCACCGCCGATTTCGGGGCGAGCTGGAGCACGAACGAGCGCGTCTCGCACATCCTGCTCACGCGTCTCGGCCCCTCGCTGACCGTGGTCGTCCCGCTCGTCCTCCTCGCGACCGTCATCTCGATCGGGCTCGCGCTCGCGGTCGCCTACGTACGCGGTTCGTTTACCGACCGGATGGTGATGATCATCTGCACCGTCGGCCTCTCGGTGTCGATTCTCGTTTACATCATCGTGTTCCAGTACGTGTTCGCCTACAAGCTCGGGTGGTTTCCGGTGCAGGGGTGGGGCGACAGCTTCGTCGAGAACCTGGTGGTCTATTCCTCGCTGCCCATACTGATCGGCCTCGTCGTGAGCATTGCCCCCGACCTGCGGCTCTACCGAACGTTCTTCCTCGACGAAATCAACCAGGATTACGTACGCACCGCCCGCGCAAAAGGTGTGTCCGAAAACCGGATCATGTGGGTGCACGTGCTCCGCAACGCATCGATTCCGATCATCACGTTCCTGATGGCTGGAATTCCCGGACTGTTGCTCGGCTCGTTCCTGATCGAGCGCTTCTTCTCGATCCCGGGCATCGGCAGGGAGGTGATCCTCGCCGTGGAGCGCTCCGACTTTCCCGTGATCAAGGCGATCACCGTGTACGTTGCGTTCGCGACGATCGCCACGAACCTGCTCGCCGACCTGACATACAAAGCCGTCGATCCGCGTGTCCAATTGAAATGAGGGTTCACTGACCATGGCCACGGACATTGCCGCGCTCCGCGATCGCTCGCGACCGATCGTCCGCGAGATTCCACACACCGTTTCACCTGGCTTGTGGGTCCTCGCGTGGCGCCGCCTTCGATCCGATCGCGTCGCGATGGTCTCGATGGTCATCGTCGCCGCATTTGTCGTGATGATGATCCTCTCCGGCACGGGCTTGATCGCCCGCGACTGGAACCGCGAGGTCGGCGTGAATTACGCGCCGCCGTCGTTCGTCGAGACGGACGGCGCGGCGCCCGCGGCTGGGCAAAGCGCACCGGTCACCACCGAGACCCCGGCGTCGGGCGCCGAATACAAGTCGACGATTGTCGATCCCATCGGCGACGTGATCGAGCAACTGCGCGGCGGCAGCACTCCCTCGGCCCCTGCCGTTCCGGGCAGCGCCCCCGCGACGGAGGAAAAGTCGGTCGACCCACTCGCCGACGTGATGGCCGACATTCGTGCAGGCAAGGGCGTGACCGCGGAAGCGCAGGCCGAAGAGCGCAAGGCAACGCTGCCGTTCGGCGGCGACAAGTGGGGGCGCGACGTGCTGAAGAAGACGATCAAGGGATCGGAAACGTCGATCTTCGTCGGTCTCGCCTCGGCTGCGCTGGCGACATTCCTCGGCACCGTCTTCGGAGCGGTCGCCGGTTATTACGGGCGGTGGGTGGACGACTTCTTCAACTGGTTCTACAGCGTGTTCAGCTCGATTCCCTACCTGCTGCTGATCCTCGCCGTGGCGGCCGTATTGCAGCAAAAAGGGATGCTGACGATCATCCTGATCCTCGGCCTGACCGGCTGGACCGGCGTGTTTCGCCTGCTTCGCGCCGAGTACCTGAAGCACAAGTCGCGCGAATATGTCCAGGCGGCGGACGCGATCGGCGCATCCAATGCGCGCCGCATGTTCATCCACATCTTCCCGAACGTTTCGCACGTCGTTCTCGTGCAGCTGTCGATCCTTGCCGTGGGCTTCATCAAGTCGGAGGTCATTCTGTCGTTCCTGGGCTTCGGCGTGCCGGTCGATGTCGTGTCGTGGGGATCGATGCTGAACGAGGCGCAGAACGAGCTGATCCTCGGCAAGTGGTGGCAGCTCGTGGCAGCGACGACGGCCATGGCACTGCTGGTGACCGCGTTCTCGCTCTTCACGGATTCGCTGCGCGACGCGCTCGATCCGAAGCTGAAAGGACGGGCGGGGACGTGAAGGGAACAGAACCGATAACGAGCAGCGACGTGAGCGGCGATCCGCTCGTCAGTGTCCGCAACTTGCGCGTGTCCTTCCGCCTCGACCGCCACACGACGTTCGAGGCGGTCAAGGGCATCACGTTCGACATACCGCGTAACCGCACCGTCGCGCTCGTCGGCGAATCAGGGTCCGGCAAGTCCGTGACTTCGCTCGCGATGCTGGGCCTGCTTCCGCAGGAGAACTCGATCGTCGATCCCGCGAGCGAGATCATTTACGGTGGCCGCAACCTCGTGCGTCTTGCGCTCGGCGAATTGCGCAAGCTGCGCGGCGCCGACATCTCGATGATCTTCCAGGAGCCGATGACGTCGCTGAACCCGGTGTTCACCGTCGGCTGGCAACTGGAGGAAGTGCTGCGGCTCCACATGGGCATGACTGGACGCGCGGCGCGCAAGCGCGCGGTCGACCTCCTGCGCGAAGTGGGCATCCCCGAGCCGGAACGACGGATTGACGCGTTTCCTTCTCAGTTATCCGGGGGACAGCAGCAGCGCGTGATGATAGCGATGGCGATTGCGTGCGAGCCGAAGCTGCTGATCGCCGACGAGCCGACCACGGCGCTCGATGTCACGATCCAGAAGCAGATTCTCGAGCTGATCGCCTCGCTTCAGAAGCGCCACCAGATGTCCGTGCTCTTCATCACCCACGATCTCGCCGTGGTCGGGGAGATCGCGGACTACGTCGTCGTCATGCGCAACGGCGAAATCCGCGAGCAGGGACCGGCGAAGGCCGTGTTCGAGTCACCGCAGGACACGTATACGAAGGCGCTGCTGATGTGCCGTCCGCAACTCGATCGCCGGCCCACGCGGTTGCCGGTCATTGACGACTTCATCCAGGGTCCGGGTCCCCGGCACATGGAAGAGCGGAAA
>JBKPOL010000444.1:0-4120 GCA_046733075.1 Pseudomonadota bacterium
CATCGTCGCCTGGCGCCGCCGCGAGAACGCACGGCTTTGCGACGACGGCGTTTTCGTCAGCGCTGCATCTGCATCAGCCGCTCCATCGGCATCACGTTGTGATCGAGGTGCAGCATGATCCACAAAGAGCCGAAGACGAGCAGCACCACGATGAGCAGGCCGAAGGCCAGTGCCATCACGTTGTTGACGTTGTCGGGTCCCGAGGTGATGTGCAGGAAAAAGACGAGATGGACGCCCATCTGAGCAAGCGCGAGCACCGAAAGCGCGATGGGGATGCTCGGCTGCCACACGAGCTCGGTGCGGGCGATGTAGAACGAGACGCACGTGAGCAGCGCCGCCAGCGCAAGGCCGATGAGGTAGCCGCGAATCGCGTGGGGAACGTCGGCGGGGCCGAGCTCGTCGCCGGGGGCGACGTCGCCGTGGCTTTCGGGAATCGACTTGTTCATCGCGGTGCCACTCCTACCAGATAGACGAGACTGAACAGCGCAACCCAGATGATGTCGAGCGTATGCCAGAACAGCGCGAAACACAGCAGCCGGCGCCGGATGTCGGCCCGATAGCCCTTCGCATACACCTGCGCCATCATCGTCAGAAGCCACAGCAAGCCGGCGGTGACGTGCAGCCCATGGCAGCCGATCAGCGCGAAGAACGCCGACAGGAACGCGCTGCGACTCGGGCCCGCCCCCGCCTCGATCATCGTCGCGAACTCGTGCAGCTCGATCGCGACGAAGGTCGCGCCGAGCACGAACGTCGCGGCCATCGAACCGTAGTAAAGGCGGTTGCGCCGTACCTGGGCGCCAATGCCCGCGAAGCCGCAAAATACCGTCGAGAGGAGCAGGCACGCGGTCTCGACCGCCACGGTGGGCAGCTCGAACAGGTCGCGCCCGCTGGGGCCGCCGGCCGTCGCGTCGGTCAGCACCGCGTACGTCGCGAACAGCGCCGAGAACAGGATGATGTCGCTGATGAGGAAGATCCAGAAGCCATAAGCGACGACGATGCGCTTCGATGCTCCGTGCTCCGGCTCCTCGGTGAGCGCCGCAGCGTGCGCATGACCGCCCACCCGCGCCAGTCCGCCGCCGGCCACGCCGCCCGGATACGCCTGAACGTCGGCGCTCACGAGGCGGACCTTAGCGTCGGCAGCACGGCTGCGCGAGCGGCGCGATTGGCGCGATCGACACTCGCGACGATCGCCGCCGGAATCGCTTCTTCGTGCTCGTCACGCCAGGCGACGATGACGAACACGGCCCAGGCACCCACGAACGCGAGCGCGACGAGCCACCAGATGTGCCAGATCAGCGCGAAGCCCATCGTGGACGCGAAGCAGGCGCAGATGAAGCCGGCAGCGCTGTTACGCGGCATGTGGATGTCGTGATACTCCGGCTCTGGCACCAGCGCCTGGCGCTCGATCGCCGTCTGCTTGCGCATCCAGTACGCTTCCACGCCTTCGACGTTCGGCATCACTGCAAAGTTGAACATCGGCGGTGGCGAGGGCGTCATCCACTCGAGGGTGCGCCCGTTCCACGGGTCGCCCGTCACGTCACGCAGCGCCTCGCGGTGGCGGATGCTCCAGACCAGTTGTACGACCTGCAGCCCCACCCCGATCGCGATGAGTCCCGCGCCGGCGGCCGCCACCAGAAGCCAGGGCTGCCACTCGGCGACGTCGTAGTGCTGCATGCGCCGCGTCATGCCCATCAGGCCGAGTGCATAGAGCGGCATGAATGCAACGTAGAAGCCCACGATCCAAAACCAGAACGCGGCCTTGCCCAATCGCTCGTGCAACCGGAACCCGAATGCCTTCGGAAACCAGTACTCGTAGCCGGCGAACGCGCCGAACACCACGCCGCCGATGATCACGTTGTGGAAGTGGGCGACGAGGAAAAGGCTGTTGTGGAGCATGAAATCGGCCGGTGGCACGGCAAGGAGGACACCCGTCATTCCGCCGATCACGAAGGTGACGACGAAGCCGAGCGCCCAGAGCATCGGCGTGGCGAAGACGACGCGGCCGCTGTACATCGTGAACAGCCAGTTGTAGATCTTCACGCCCGTGGGCACGGCGATGATCATGGTGGCAATACCGAAGATCGCGTTGACGTCGGCGCCCGCACCCATCGTGAAGAAGTGATGCAGCCAGACCATGAAGGAGAGGATGCAGATTCCCATCGTGGCCGCGACCATCGAGCGATAGCCGAAGAGCGGCTTGCCGGAGAACGTCGAGAACACCTCCGAGAAAATGCCGAATGCGGGCAGCACCAGGATGTACACCTCGGGATGTCCCCAGGCCCAGATGAGATTCATGAACATCATCGGGTTGCCGCCGGCCTCGTTGGTGAAGAAGTGGAAGCCGAGATAGCGGTCGAGCAGCAGCATCGCCAGGGTTGCGGTGAGGATCGGGAACGCGGCGACGATGAGCAGGTTGGAAGCGAGTGTCGTCCAGCAGAAGATCGGCATGTGCAGGTAGTTCATGCCCGGCGCCCGCACCTTCAGCACGGTCGTTACCAGGTTGACGCCCGATAGCAAGGTTCCGGCCCCCGAGATCTGCAACGCCCACAGGTAATAGTCGACGCCGACGCCGGGTGAGTAGGCGAGCTCGGAGAGCGGTGGATAAGGCAGCCAGCCCGTGCGCGCGAACTCGCCGATGAAGAGCGAGATGTTGACCAGCAGCGCGCCGGTGGCGGTAAGCCAGAAGCCGACCGAGTTCAGCACTGGAAAGGCGACGTCGCGCGCACCGAGCTGCAACGGCACCGCGAAGTTCATCAGCCCGATCACCAAGGGCATGCCAACGAAGAAGATCATGATCGTCCCGTGCGCCGAGAAGATCTGGTTGTAGTGCTCGGGCGGCAGAAACCCGGCGCTGCCCATAGCGACGGCCTGCTGCGAACGCATCAGGATCGCGTCCGCGAAGCCGCGCAGCAGCATCACCAGCGCAAGCACGACGTACATGACACCGATGCGTTTGTGATCGACGCTCGAGAGCCATTCCTTCCAGATGTACTGCAAATGGCCCTTGAAGATGACCCAGCCGAGCACGCTCGTGATCGCGATCGCCACGACCGCGGAGGTGACCATGACGATGGGCTCGTGAAAGGGAATCGCCTCCCAGCTCAGCTTGCCCCACATGTCAGTGCCCTTTCCTGGGTGCCTGCGATGTCTCGGGCGCCTCGGCAGCGCCCCCACGCTCGGTCGCCGGTCCGGGGCCCGGTGCGAGCTCCTGTCGCACCACCTTTGCGAAAAGGTCCGGCGTGACGGCGCCGAACGTCGAGGCCGGCAGGTTCATGCTCTGGCGCGCGAGCGCCGTGTACGCTGCGCCATCGAGCGTGGGACCGACGCCGCGCGTGGCCTTGATCCAGGTGGCGAACTCGTCGGCGCGCACGGCACGAACCGGGAAGTGCATGTCGGAGAAACCGTCGCCGCTGAAGTGCGCGGATAGTCCGTGGAACGTCCCCGGCTCATCGGCCTGGAGGTTCATCTGCGTCCGCATCCCATTCATCGTGTAGATCATGCTGCCGAGTTGCGGCACGAAGAAGACATTCCAGACGCTCGACGATGTGAGCGAGAAGTGCAACGGTACACCCGCAGGCACGACGAGCTCGTTCACGCTCGCGACCCCTTCCCGCGGATAGATGAAGAGCCACTTCCAGTCGAGCGATACGACCTGGACCTCGAACGGAGCTTCGCGGTCCGACAACGGCTTGGCCGGGTCGAGCTCATGCGATCCGATCCACGCGACGCCGCCAAGAAGGATGATCACCATGGCCGGGATCGCCCAGACGACGAGCTCGATGGCACCGGAGAACTCCCAGTCGGGCCGGTAGCGAGCGCGTGTGTTCGAGGCGCGAAACCACCACGCGAAGGCGAACGTCGCAATAATCGTGGGCACGCCGATCGCCAGCATGATCGCCAGCGAGTCGATCAGGATCGTACGGTTCGCGTGACCGACCGGGCCGCGCGGATCGAGGAGGGCCCAGTGGCAGGCGGTCAGAAGCAGCGACAGTGATGCGACAACGCACGACCGAAGCGCCGATCGCGACCACGCCATGTTGATCCTGTGCCGCGCAATGAAACGACTGCGACGCTCAGAGATGGCCATTATGCGAAACGCCCGCTTGGTGGCTTGCGATTC
>JBKPOL010000445.1:0-6321 GCA_046733075.1 Pseudomonadota bacterium
CGCGAGCTTGCGGTACCCGCGGCTTTCTGCCAGAAGCTCGAAGGGCGTCCGCAGAAGCGTCGCTTCCTGCTTGCCGGCGAGGAGATCGCGATAGCGGAGGGCGGTGCCGCCGACGCGCACGAAGTTCACGTCCGATTCGCCGACGCCGCCCCGGGCGATCAGTTCGCGGGTGACGAACGCAAGGCCCGTCGTCATTGCGTCCACGGAGACCGTCTTGCCGCGCAGGTCGGCGAC
The DNA here is from genome assembly GCA_046733075.1 of Pseudomonadota bacterium. Classification (GTDB taxonomy): domain Bacteria; phylum Pseudomonadota; class Gammaproteobacteria; order Burkholderiales; family Casimicrobiaceae; genus VBCG01. Next base: position 235 of record JBKPOL010000445.1, read on the forward strand.
CGTGTTGACGGAGGGCGCGGCGACGAGCGAGAAGAAACCGCCGTCGCCGCCCATGAATGCGAATAGATCGGGGTCGGCGCCGATCTTCGCCTCACCCTGTCCCTCCTGGTAGGCGATGACGTTGTCGATCGTCGCGAAGGCGAGATCGACCTTGCCGTCGAGCAGCGAAGTGACGAGGAAGCCCGAACTCGGCGTGTACGCCAGCTGCACGCTGAGTCCCTGCGTTTCGAACAGCCCGTTGCGCTGCGCGATCCAGATCGGAAGGTTCCACCCCCCGTCGAACGCGAGCACGCGCAACGTCGTCACCGTCGTCGGCGGCTGCTGCGCGAGCGTGGGGACGGGCGTCGCCAGCGCGCACGCCACCAACGCGAGGAACGTTCCCAGCACTCTCCGCATCGCGTTTCTCCAACGGTTCAGAAGCGGCGTTAGCGCGACTTGCTCATTTATCGTAGCGATAGAAGCCACGCTTGGCCTTGCGGCCGAGATACCCGGCGGCGACCATCTCCTTCAGGAGCGGCGCCGGCCGGTACTTCGGGTCGTTGAAGTCGGCATAGAAAACGTTCATCACCGCCAGTAGCACGTCGAGTCCGATCATGTCGGCGAGCGCGAGCGGGCCAATCGGGTGATTGCACCCGAGGCGCATTCCGTTGTCGATGTCGTCAGCCGACGCGAGCCCTTCCTGCAGCGCGAAGATCGCCTCGTTGATCATCGGACAAAGGATGCGATTGACGACGAATCCGGGGCTGTTCCGGACGACGATCGGCGTCTTGCCAAGGCGGTCCGCGAAGGATCGAACTGCGGCAACGGTCTCGTCGGAGGTCTGCAAGCCACGAATGACCTCGACCAGCGCCATCAGCGGCACGGGGTTGAAGAAATGCATGCCGATGAACCGTTCCGGCCGCCCGAGCACTGCGGCAAGCTGCGTGATCGAGATCGACGACGTGTTGGACGCAACGATCGCGTCGCCGGCGAGTGCGTCGACGTCCTTCAGGATCTTGAGCTTCAGCGCGAGATTTTCGGTCGCCGCCTCGATGACCAGGTTGACCGAGGTGAGCCGGGCGTAGTGAACGGTGCCCTCGATCCTTGCGAGCGCTGCCGCTCGCGCATCGGCGGTCAACTTGTCCTTTTTCTGCAGGCGCTCGAGGCTTGCGTCGATCGCCGCAAGTCCGCGATCGACGGCGGATTGCGCGACATCCAGCATGACGACGTCCAGGCCTGACGTCGCACACGCCTGCGCGATGCCATTGCCCATGGTGCCGGCGCCAATGACGCCCACCCGCTCGATAGTTTGCATGTGCACGTTCGTCAGAATAAGGCTCCGTGCATTATGCCTCGTCGACGCGGTTCCTTTCCGGGCGTTCCGGCGCGATCCGCGTCCGGTGATTGCGGTTGGGATGCGCGACACGCCGCGGCGGTGCCGTGCGCAGTCCGGCAATCATCGCGTCGACGAGCGCGCCGGCCGAGGATTCGAGATCGAAAGCGGTGCGGTCCTGCACCCAGTTGTTCATGATGCCGCCGATGAACGCGTGCAGCGCCTGCGTTGCAAGCGCGGTGTCGGTGTCTTCGGGAAGCTGATTTGCCGTCACCGCCTGCTGCATGACGCGCTCGACGTGCACGAGGCAGTGCCGGCGCTCGCGCTGCTTGCGCTCGGTGATCGACGGAACTCCCGGCGTGTTCTCGCCTTCGTGCAGCATCACCTCGAACACGGCCTGCGATCGGGGATCGAGGGCGAGCCGCGTGAGCGCGGCAAGCGCGAGCGTGCGAAGCGCACCGAGCGGGTCGTCGTGCTGCGCAGCCCCCGCCTCGCTCAGCATCGTCTCGAGCGGTAACATCGCCCGCTCGCACATCGCGGCGCAAAGGTCCGCCTTGTCGCGAAAATGCCAGTAGACTGCGCCGCGCGTGACGCCTGCGGCGGTCGCGACCTCGGCGAGCGAGCTCCGCGCGACGCCGCGCTTGCGGAATACCTTCTCGGCCGCGTCGAGCAGCTGTTCGCGGGTGATCGCGGCGTCCTCCTTCGTCCTGCGTACCATGCGCGGTTCGGTTCCGATCCTGTGGTCGACGTGCGGTCGTTTGGCTTTACAAACAGACGCGATTGTATGTATCCTTTCGCCTTCGCACAAGCGGACGTCGCAAAAGCACATCCCGCCGGTCCGCGCCGTTTCCCTTCGGGAGTCCATGAAATGCCCAACGCGTTGCGCTCGCTGTTCCGTTCATTCCCGCTCGTGTTGATCGCTGTCGCCATCGCAGGCTGCGGCCAGTCGCAGCAGAAGGGCAAGGGCGGCTTCGCCGGGTTTCCGCCGGCCGAAGTGACGGTCGTGGCCGCCGCACCCAAGAACTTCCCCGTGACGTTCGAATACGTCGGCCAGACGCAGGGATCCAAGGATGTCGAGGTCCGCGCGCGCGTCACCGGCATCATCGAGAAGCGCCTGTTCGAGGAAGGTGCGCGCGTCAAGGCGGGTCAGCCGCTCTTCATTCTCGACGCGCGGCAGTACCAGGCGCAGGTCGCGGCGGCAAACGCCGACGTCGCGCGCGCACAGGCGCAAAAGGCGCAGGCGGATCGCGAGCTCGCGCGGCTTCGCCCCCTTGCCGAGCGCAAGGCGATCGGCCAGAAGGAAGCGGACGACGCCGCGTCGAACGCGGATCTCGCCGCCGCCGCGGTCAAGGCTACGCAAGCGAAGGTCACGGAGTTGAGCGTGAACCTCGGCTACACCAAAGTGATCGCGCCGATCTCCGGACTGACGAGCCGCGCGCAGAAATCGGAAGGCAGTCTTGCAACCGCCAACGACACGCTGCTGACCGTCATTTCACAGACGGATCCGATCTGGGTCGTGTTCAACATTTCCGAAAACGAGCAGTTGCGGCTGAATCGCGCGGCGGCTACGAATCAGCTCGAGCTGCCGAAAGACAACGGCTACGAGGTGACGATCCGGCTGTCGGACGGATCGACGCTGCCGCGCAAGGGCCGGATCAACTTCGCCGATACGCGCGTCAATCCGACGACGGGCACCTATGAGATGCGCGCCGAGCTCGCCAATCCGGACGGAGCACTCAAGCCCGGCCAGTTCGTTCGCGTGATCCTCCACGGCGCGGAGCGCCAGAACGTCATCGCCGTTCCGCAGGTTGCCGTGCTCGACGGACCGCAAGGCAAGTTCGTCTACGTCCTCGGCAAGGACAAGGATGGGAAGGACGTCGCGACGCCGCGGCCTGTCGTCGTCGGCGACTGGGTCGATGCGAATGCGTCGAACCAGTGGGTCATCGAATCCGGCTTGAAACCCGGAGACCCGGTGATCGTGAACGGGATCGCCAAGGTGATGCCCGGTGCGCCGGTGAAGGTCGCCGACGCGGGCGCGCCCGGTGCATCGCCGGCGGGCGGTGCGCCAGGCGCCGCGGGATCGATCGGCACGGGCAGCCCGCAATCCGGGACGGGCGCCGGCGACAAAGCGGCATCGAACGCGCCAGCCGGCAAGGAATCGGCGAGTCCGCAGTCGGGCGGCGCGAGTACCGGCGAGACGGCCGCGTCCGGCAGCGCTCGTGCTGCGACGGGATCGCGGGCGCCTGCATCGACCGCATCCGCAGCCACGCCGAAATCCCAACCGGCATCCAAACCCTAGTCGGGACCCGCCATGCTTTCACGCTTCTTCATCGACCGCCCGATCTTCGCGGCGGTGATCTCGCTGTTCCTGGTGCTCGCCGGTCTCGCGGCGATGCGCTCGCTGCCGGTCGCGCAGTACCCGGAGATCGCGCCGCCGGTCGTCACCGTGCAGGCCGTCTACCCGGGTGCATCAGCACAGACGATCGAGCAGACGGTCGCATCGCCCATCGAGAACGCGATCAACGGCGTGCCGGGCATGATCTACATGAGCTCGTCGTCGGGGTCGAACGGCGTGCTGCAGATCCAGGTGACGTTCGACATCGGCACCAACGTCGATATCGCATCGGTCAACGTCAACAACCGCGTCAACGAGGTGCTGCCGCGGCTGCCCGAAGAGGTCCGCCGCCAGGGCGTGTCGGTCGAGCGCGGCAGCTCGGCATTCCTGCAGGTGCTCGCGTTCTACTCGCCCGACGACCGCTACGACGGTCTGTTCACGTCGAACTACGTGACGTTGAACGTGCTGGACCGGCTGAAGCGGCTGCCGGGCACGACCAACGTGCAGATCTTCGGCGCGCACGACTACGCGATGCGCATCTGGTTGAAGCCCGACCGGATGGCCCAGCTGCGGCTCACGCCCGCCGACATCATCGCCGCCGTCAACGAGCAGAATGCGCAGTTCGCGGCGGGCAAAGTCGGTCAGTCGCCGTCGACCAAGGGGCAGGACCTCGTCTATACGGTCACCACGCGCGGGCGGCTGACCGACGCCAAGGAGTTCGAACAGATCATCGTCCGCTCCAATCCGGACGGCTCCGCCGTGCGGCTGTCCGACGTCGCGCGTGTCGAGCTCGGATCGAAGGACTACGAGTTCATCGGCCGCATCAACGGCAAGTCGGCGACGCTCGTCGGCATCTTCCTGTCGCCCGGCGCGAACGCGCTCGACGTCGCCAAGACGGTCAAGGCCGAGGTCGCGGAGCTCGCGACGCGTTTCCCGGAAGGCTTCGCCTATTCGGTGCCGTACGACACGACGCGCTTCGTCGAGGTATCGATTCGTGAAGTCCTGAAGACGCTCGGCGAGGCGATGCTGCTCGTCTTCCTCGTCGTCTACCTGTTCCTGCAGAGCTGGCGCGCCGCGATCATTCCGTTCGCCGCCGTGCCGGTGTCGCTGATCGGCGCGTTCGCCGGCATCTACGCGCTCGGCTATTCGATCAACACGCTGACGCTGTTCGCGATGGTGCTCGCGATCGGCATCGTCGTCGACGATGCGATCGTCGTGCTGGAGAACGTCGAGCGCCACATGCGCGAGGACAAGCTGCCGGCGCGCGATGCGGCGATCCGCGCGATGCGCGAAGTCACCGGACCGATCATCGCGATCGTGCTGACGCTGACCGCGGTGTTCGTGCCGATCGCGTTCCTCGGCGGACTGACCGGGGAGCTGTATCGCCAGTTCGCCGTGACGATCGCCATCTCGGTCGTGATTTCGGGCCTGGTCGCGCTGACGCTGTCCCCCGCGCTCTGCGCGATCATCATGAAGCCGCACGAGCCGCCGAACCGCTTCTTCGCCTGGTTCAACGACTGGTTCACCCGGGTGACTGCGCGCTACAACGACGGCGTGGTGTGGATGCTCCGCCGCGGCGTCATCGGCGCGATCCTGTTCCTCGGCATGGTCGCGCTGACCGCCTGGCTGTGGCGCGTGACGCCAGGCAGCCTCGTCCCCGACGAGGATCAGGGCTTCTACATCAGCGCGGTGATACTTCCGGACGGCGCCACACTCGAACGTACGGACAAGGTCGTCACGAAGGTGACCGAGGCGATCCGCTCGAACCCGAACAATGAGGACATCATCGCGTTCACGGGCTTCGATTTCATCGGCGGCGGCTTCCGCAACAACGCGGCGACGATCTTCGTCACGCAAAAGCATTGGGACGAGCGCACAGTCACGGCGCCACAGCTCGTCGGCGAGCTTTACGCGAAGACGGCCGGCATCAAGGAAGCGCTGGTGCTCGCGTTCAATCCGCCGCCAATCTTCGGTCTTGGAACCGCGGGAGGCTTCGAGTTCTACATCCAGAACCGCGGCGACGGCGGCGCGAAGCGCCTGTCGGAGGTCACGCAGCAGTTCCTCGCGCGCGCCAACCAGGATCCGCAGCTCGCGGGCGCGCAGACGCTGTGGCGCGCGACGGTGCCGCAGCTCACCGTCGACGTCGACCGCGAGAAGGCGAAGACGCTCGGCATTCCGATCTCCGACGTATTCGCCGCGCTGTCGGCAACACTCGGCAACTTCTACGTCAACGACTTCAACAAGTACGGTCGTGCGTGGCAGGTGCTGCTGTCGGCGGAGCCGAGCTACCGCAATCGACCCGACGACATCGGCGCCGTCTACGTGCGTTCCAAGCAAGGCGAGATGATCCCGCTGTCGTCGGTGGCGACCGTCCGCTATTCGTCGGGACCCGACGCGCTCGACCGCTTCAACAACCTGCCGTCGGTGAAGATCATCGGGC
>JBKPOL010000446.1:0-3496 GCA_046733075.1 Pseudomonadota bacterium
GTGGATGCGTGCGTGAGCCTGATCCCGCAGGCGATCGCCGCGGAACGGGCGAACGATCTTGTGACCGTGCTGCGAAACGACGGGAAGACGGGACCGGCATATCAAGGGCCGGAAGGAAAGGGTGCGGGGTTGACGATCGCCTCGTTTGCGAAGACGCCTTTTGCGCCGGAAGCGTATTACCCACACCGCATCTGGCTCGTCGCGCGGCGCGACTATCTGGCTGCCAATCCGAAGGTGGTGACGGCATTGCTGGTTGCCAACCAGCGCGCCGTCACCATGCTCATCAAGGCGGGAACCGACGAGATCGTCAGGATCGGCTCGCCGAACTGGGGTGCGACCCCCGAGGCACAGAAGGAGTGGATCGAGACGGTGCTATGGAAGCGGCGGGGCTGGTCGTGGGTCACCGAGGGCGACGCAAGAACGCTCGTTGGCCTCTCCACGACCAAGGCGATCTTCCAGACCGAGCTCGAGGCCGATGTGGCGAAGAAGCTATTCGCGTTGGGTTCCGATGTCTCGAAGGCGGCCTACGAGGCGGTAAGCCGCTTTCCAGATCGTGCGGCCTTTGACGACATGAAGGCGGATGTGCGCGGGAAGCCCCAATGGGAAGCCGCGTCCTGGACGCTCAAGGCGTGAGGTGAACGCCGCGGAACGCATCGCCGCGCGGTTTTCGATGCTGGGCCGGCGGGCGCTGGTCACCGGCGGCAGCCTGTCGATCGGTCGCGCAATCGTGATGGCGTTCGCGGATGCCGGCGCGGACATCGCCTTTCACTCCTCGCCGCAGGCGGATGCTGCGCTCGGGAACCCATCCGCGGCGGTCGAGATCGCGGAGTGGCTCGCTGCAGAGGGTGTCCGACATGTCTCCATCGAGGCCGACTTTGCAGTGGCAGGCGAAGCGAGGCGGGCTTTCGCGGAAGCCGAACGTGCCCTCGGTGGCATCGACGTGGTTGTCCTCTGCGCATCGGTGCAGAAGCGCACGCCGTTCGTGGACATCGGCCCGGAGGAACGCGAACAGCAGACGCAGATCAACTTTCATGCGAGCGTCGAGCTGCTGCAAGTGGCTGTTCCTGCGATGCAGGCGCGCGGCTGGGGACGCATTCTCACGATCGGCAGCTTTAATCAGACGCGACCCGAGCCCGAGCTTGCAATCTACGCGGCGCTGAAGAGCGCCCAATCCAACCTCGCGCAGAACCTCGCGCGGCAGGTTGCCGCTTCCGGCGTCACGGTAAACAATCTTTCACCAGGCCTGATTGCGACAGCGCGTAATCGTTGGCGGCGCGAAGACGAAAACGCGTGGCGCGAAATTCAGATCGCAGCGAATCCGATGCATCGCGCGGGCACGCCAGAAGAGATCGCCGGAGCGGCGCTACTGTTGTGCTCCGAGGCGGGAAGCTTCATTACCGGGACGGACTTTCAGGCGACGGGTGGAGGACATCTGTAAATGCGAGCGCGGCGTTACGAGCGAGGGTAGGCTTGCGGGGCCTTCCCGCCGCAGCGGGTTCCGACTGATTCGACACGAGAACGCGAGGGAAGCTGTACCACTTTGCGTGGGCAATTCAGCTGTTCTGCGCGACGCGATCATTGGACGAGATCGTTGGTCGGCATCAAGTAGTCCACGTCTTACCCGAGAATGGGTAACAGCGTCATTGCGTCGAGCCCGGCGCGTGCCCAACATAGGAACGCGTGCACGCGTTCAAGTGAGATGAGATGGCTGACGTCCTCGTCGTCGATGACATTGTCGATGCAGCAGATTCAGTAGCCGAATTGCTTACCTTGTTCGGCCACGATGTTCGGGTCGCGTATAGCGCAGCGCAGGCGCTGAATGAAATGGATCTGGATATGCCCGACGTCTTGCTGTCGGACATCAACATGCCCGTCGTCGATGGTTTTGAACTCGCGCGAAGAATTCGACAAAGATGGGGAACCGGAATACGGCTTGTCGCCCATAGCGGCTTTCCGCGGGAGAGCGTGGCGGCCTCGCTTAAACAAGCCGGTTTCGATTCGTTTGTCTCAAAGTCTGCGCGACCTTTGGAACTTGGGCTCGCCGTTGCAGGACGCCAAGGCGCCTTCGGTCTCCGGGTCGCTCAACGCGATCGCCGGGGGTCGCATCGGTCCAGTCCTGCTTCACGCAGGCATCGACCGAACTGAATAGCCTACTCGTGTGGATTCGTCGATGTGACGTATCGTCCCGCCCGGGACGAGCGGCGCCATTCACCGGTTCTTCAATGTCGATGGCGATGGTGCGCGTCAGGAAAATGTTCGTGGGAATGGGTCATCGGCTCGTGATGGTGCCAGTGGCTGTGACGAGTACCCGGTGCAACGGGCAGTGAGTGTTCATGACGATGGTGAGCGTCATGCTCGTGCTCGTGATTCATTGCCTCGTGCAGGTGTTTGTGAACATGGTGCTCGGTGAGGTGAAGCCACACGCCTGCGGCCATCAAAAGGGCCGCAATACCCAGTTGCCAGGTGACGGCTTCTTTCAGAAGCACCACGGATAACGATGCGCCGATAAAGGGAGCGATCGAGAAATACGCCGCAGTGCGAGCGGTGCCGAGGTTCTGCAAGGCTGATACGAAAAGCACCAAACTCACGCCGTAACTGACGAATCCCAGGACGGCTGCAGCGCCAAGCTGCGTCGGCGGTGGCAAGGAAGCGCCGGCGACAAAAGCCAGTCCCACATTGACGGTGCCAGCGACCAGCCCTTTCAGCATTGCGATCGTGGTCGCGTCCGCGAGCGCTACCTTGCGGGTCAGGTTGTTGTCGAGCGCCCACGCGAGGCATGCTCCGGCTATCGCAAGCGACGGCAAAGACGCGTCAGCGCTGTGGTTGTCGGGCAAGGCGAGAATGACGCCGCCCACGACGATGAGCAGCATGCCGAGGGCAATCCTTCGATCGAAGTTCTCCCGGAACGCAAACCACGCGATTAGCGCCGTGAAGATGCCTTCGCTGTTCAGCAAGAGCGATGCTGTAGAGGCAGTCGTGCGGGCAAGACCCCACATGAGCAGGACGGGGCCGACCAATCCGCCACATCCGATTGCTGCGAGAAGCCAAGGGACATCTTGACGTCCAAAACCGGCTCCGCGCTCGACGCGAATCCACCGCACCAGAGCGAGGCCAATGCCGGAGCCCAGATAAAGAACACCCGCAAGCAGCCAAGGGTCTAATGGTGTCAGGAGCAGTTTGGCGAGTGGTGTTGCCACCCCAAACAACACTGCTGCTGCCAGAGCCGACGCTGTCCCAGTCATCACAACTCTGGTGCGCGCTCGAAGGAGTGTCGAATGATCCGCACCAGGAAAATCTTACTGCTGTGCTTGGCAGCCGTCTCTTTGTTCGCGCACGCGCAGTCGAAGCGAACTGGATGAAAGCAGTACGCAGGCTCTGGACGAGTGAACCCGGCCAAGACATAGGCAGTGCTGCAAGCGGTATCCGCCTGGGCGCGTGATTTCTGAGCCGGAAGCGAGGCGAAGCAAGCCTCAATAGTTCAGCGTCACGGCACCTG
>JBKPOL010000447.1:0-4600 GCA_046733075.1 Pseudomonadota bacterium
GGCTAATGGCGCACGCGAGTTCATGGCGTCGGCAGTTCCCTGTTCGGAACAGCCCTCTCACTCTTTGCAGAAGGGAAGTCGCTCGTGAGCAAGTCAGGTTTGACGCCTTCGATGAGCCATTCGAGGAGTTCGTAATCTGCGAACACGCCTTCTAGGGCGAATGAGTCTTGCTCGAGATACGACATCGCTTCCTCTCTGCCGGCAGCGTTGTAGACAAAAAGGCCTCCCTCGTCGTTCGCGAACCGTCCCGCCAGCGTCAATTGCCCCTGCTTTCGAGTGTCCGATCGTAGCTCCAGTGCGCCGGGCGAACACTCGCCAGTCTCGATTTGTCGGTGCCATATTTCGCGTAGTTCGCGAACAAACGGATTTTGTGTATTCTTGCCGCCGCTTCGGTCGGCAGATCGATTTGCCTTGACAAGAAGATCGAGATTCACGCTGCGAAGATGCCATTCGCGGATCTCGTAACCGCTCAGTGCGTTTGCAAGAGTGAAAGGATCTTCTTGCGCGAGGGCCAGCGCTGCGTCCCTCGAAACCGCGTCGTAGACGAAGAGCAACCGGATACGCCAACGCTGATCATCCAGGAGAGGTCCGCGGATCGCCAGCTCGCCTTGTTCCCGCGGTCGGTCCGCGTGTGCAAAATGGGCCGTGCGGGCTCGTGCGATCCTGTCCAAGTCGCTGTACTTGGCAAAGTTGATGAACTTCATGGCGAGCTGCCGATGTTCGATTGACTTGCCATGCCGGTGCTGTTCTTTGTTTGACTAGTCCGACCTGCTGATCGGTTGGTCTAACCAGCAACGGGGAAACGGTCGACGTCGATCACCGCCTGCGCGAAGGCCTCGGGCGCTTCATGGGGCAGGTTGTGACCGATGCCCCCGGTGACCGTTCGATGCGCGTAATTGCCCGCGAACTTGCTCGCATAGGCGCCGGGGTCGACGTGTGGCGCGCCATTGGCGTCTCCTTCCATGGTGATCGTCGGCACGGCAATGGCCGGGAACTGGGCAAGCCGCCTATCCAGCGCGTCGTATTTGGGCTCGCCCGGAGCGAGCCCGATGCGCCATCGATAGTTGTGGATCACGATAGCGACGTGATCTGGATTGTCGAAGGCTGCGGCGCTGCGATCGAACGTCGCATCGTCGAATCGCCACTTTGGTGACGCGGTTTGCCAGATGAGCTTCGAAAAGTCGTGCCGGTACTTGTCGTAGCCGAGGCGACCGCGCTCCGTGGCGAAATAAAACTGGTACCACCATTGGAGCTCGGCGGCCGGAGGCAGCGGCTGCTTGCCGGATTCCGGGCTGCCGATCAGATAGCCGCTCACCGAGACCATGGCCTTGCAGCGCTCGGGCCAGAGCACCGCGACGATGTTCGCGCTCCGTGCTCCCCAATCGAAGCCGCCGAGGATTGCCTTCTTGATCTGGAGCGAATCCATGAGATCGACGACATCCGACGCAACGGCGGCTGGCTGCCCATTGCGGAATGTGTCGCTCGAAAGGAAGCGCGTCGTGCCGTAGCCCCGCACAAAGGGCACGATGACGCGGTATCCCGCGGACGCCAGCAAAGGCGCGACATCGACGAAGCTGTAGATGTCGTACGGCCAGCCGTGGAGAAGGATGACCGGTGGTCCGCCGACCGGACCGGCCTCCGCGTAGCTTACGTTCAGCGGTCCGGCATCAACCTGCTTCAACGGAGCGAATGAATTCTGCGTGTTGCCGGCCGGCGTCTCAGCGGCGACGGCCTTCATCAATTGTGCCGCAGTGAGGGTTGCGCCTGTCGCGGCGAGAACGCGGCGACGGCTCTGGTTGAGAGTTTCGCTCATCATGTTCTCCGAGGGACTGCCGTGCGCTGATTTGCCGAGGTTCTAAGCAAAGCGATCGCGTCGGCTCTTGGCTCAACGAAGCGACTTGAAGCTCGCCCGCATCTCGGAGACGAAGAACGCCGGCTGCTCCCAGGCCGCGAAGTGGCCGCCCTTCGGAAGCTTGTTGTAGTGAATGAGCTTCGGATATGCGCGCTCCGCCCAGTTCTTTGGCGCCGCGTAGATCTCGTCGGGAAAGACGCTCACGGCGACGGGAATCTTGATTCCTCGGGGGTCGAAGAAGCCCCCGCTCGGCGGGTGCGCATTGTCCCAGTAGAGGCGACCGGACGAGATCGCCGTGTTCGTGATCCAGTAGTACGTGACGTTGTCGAGGACGTCGTCTAGAGTCAGCCCCTCCGGCTTGCCGTCGAAGACGCGTGCGATCATCTGCTGGCTACGCGCATCGTGGTCGATGATCCAGGCTGCGAGGCCGACCGGTGAATCGACGATGCCGTACAGCGTCTGCGGGCGGTTGTTCATCTCGATAGCGTAGCCCAGGCCCTCGTTGAAAAAGAAGGCGAGCTGGTTCCACGCGTTCTTCTCGTCCGCGGAGAAGTTGGCTGGTTGAGGGCCGCCGCTGGCGAGCGCCTTGGACACTTCAGCTGGAACCGTTGCCGGCATGTTGGTGTGGATACCGAGCAATCCGGGAGGCTGCTGCACGGCCATGTTCTCGGTGACGGCGTTACCCCAGTCGCCACCCTGGGCCACGTACTTGGTGTAACCGAGGCGCTGCATCAGCGTCGCCCATGCGCGCGCGATATGAGGGGGATTCCAGCCAGGCGCGGCCGGCTTGCCGGAGTAGCCGTAGCCCGGAAGCGACGGAATCACCAGGTGGAACGCATCCGAGGCGCTCCCACCGTGAGCGGTCGGATTGGTCAGCGGATCGATGATCTTCAGCTGCTCGATAATCGAGCCGGGCCACCCGTGCGTGACGATGAGCGGCAGCGCATTCTCGTGTCGGGAGCGCACGTGAATGAAATGGATATCGAGCCCGTCGATCTCGGTGACGAAGTGCGGCAGGGCCTTGAGCCTCGCTTCGCACTTGCGCCAGTCGTAATCGGTCCCCCAATAGCGCGCGAGCTTCTGCGCGGTCGCGAGCTGCACGCCTTGCGTATCGTCCGAGACGTACTCACGATCGGGCCACCTTGTGGCGTTGATGCGCCTGCGCAGGTCGGCGAGGTCCGCGTCCGAAACTTCAGGCACCTGAAACGGACGGATCGCATTATTGTCGACGACCTGCATTGTGGGTTGCGCGCCTCGGGTTTGGGCCATTGTGTTTCCTTCAAAGGTTTTGATGCGCATCCTTTGCCTCGGGCGTTCAGCGCTTCTGGTACGGGTGAAAGATGTAGCCCTTCGCCTTCACTGCCTGATGGCATGTGTGCCCGCAGTCCGCGGGGCTCGCATCGGCCGCGAACGTGTCGGACGCGGGGTCATAGTTGAAGAGCGCGTATCCCCATCCGCCGCTATTCGGAAATCTCTTGGTGTTCTTCTCCATCAAAAAGGCCTGCGAGAACGTGTCCGGCACATCAACGACGAAGGGCGCCTCCGTGCTCTTTTTCGGCTTCCACTGCAGCTTCGCGATCTTGGACCCCTCCGGAAAAGGCTTGCCGTTGCCGGGAACACCGGCCTTGTAAGCGGCGATCATCGTCGGATTGGCAACGATCACCTTCAGCACTTCGTCGGTCTGAGCGCTCGAGACGACCTCCCAGCCTTCGTATCCCCTGAAGTCGGAGAACGCTATGCCGCTCGATGTCTTGAGAGAATACTTGTCCTGCGCGGACATGGCGGTGCCAGCCAGGACGCCTAGCGATACCGAGACGATCCCAATCACCACCGTGCCTTTGCGCGTCATCACGTGCTCCCTTCTTCCACAGTTGGCAAATCAATCCTGCTCGCTCAACACCTGCGCCTGGGACTTTCCGTACGGATAGAAACCCCTCTTCTCTCCTTGCGCCCACGCAGCTCGCTGCTCCGCAGTTTCGATGTTCCAATCCGGACGGCAACGCTCGAGCACCACGCGGAGATCGAGGCGGAGCTCCTCAACCGTCGGCCGGCCAAAGAACCAGTAGCCGTTGTAGATCTTGTAGACGCGCAGGCCCGGTTCGAGCACCAGCGTGTGAGGGATCATCGGGTTGTGCACAGGATCGGTGTATTCGGCGATATCGAGATCCTTCTGTACTTTGCGCCCCTGGTCCGAGAGAAACGGCCAGCGAGCGCCGACGCCGGAGCGGAATTCGTTGGTCTCGAGCAGATTGTCGGTCGAGAGGGTCACGAGACGGCAATAGGCCACCTGCATCTCGCGGTGCAATTGCAGCAGACCGTCGTGCTGTCTTCGTTCCTTGGGACAAAACGCTCCGCGCGACAGCACCAGCACAAGAGGATCATCTTGCTGCAACTCCGAGAGCTTTCGATGCTTGCCGCGGTGGTCGGGCAGCTCGTAGTCGGGAAAGACTGTGCCGGGGGCGACGTCGCCTCTCATAGGCGGACACCTTTCATGTGGATCGCGGCATCTGTCACCCCGTTCTCGGCAGCCCTGTTGCACGTGAAAGCGACGATGTAGGCTGCTTGCCAATCCGACGAGAACATCGCATCCCCTCGAGTATCCCCAGTCATGCGAACTGCAATGTGTCGCTCCGGGATCGCCTTGTGTCACATGACATGTTGCGAGCTTGATTCCGCCGCAATTCGATCGCGCGGGGTGGCAGGAGGCTCTCGCCTCACGCGTATGGTCTAGGCGTCGGAGGATTGAAG
>JBKPOL010000448.1:0-8438 GCA_046733075.1 Pseudomonadota bacterium
ACCATACTCGCCTCTCGGGCAGGTGTCCCTGGGCGACGATCAATCCATGCAGATTGCACCGCGCCACGCGATTAACCGCATGCACTCAACGCTGGTTGGGTTGTCGGTGACGGGCGTAGCGCGAATACGTTCGATGCAACTAAGCACGACGCATGCGCTGCGCCTAGCCGTCTGCGCGAGCCAAGATAGAGCGTCCATCGTCCTTGGCGTGGGCGTTGAGCGCGAAAAGGGTTTCGACAGCGTCGGCGACCCGTACCCTGTCCGTTGTCCGCAGTGCGGCAGCCCCAGGCGACGCATTCACCGACTGCCGACAGATGCCGTCAACGCATCCCAGCGCGTTTGTGACGAGATCGGCCTTGTTCATCTGCTCCTCATTCCATGACGGTTAGACGCCCTTCGCGCTGATTCCACGCCGCGATTGCATGTTGAGCATCGTGCCATGCGCCGGCGGCGCGAACGCGCCGCATTCGCTTGCAGCACACGGCGAGCGTCGGCCGCACCCCGAATTCGACGTGGACCACTTCGAAATCGGAACTCGCGCAGTGCGGACATTCCATCGGCTCGGCGCTAACTCTTGCGGTCGAGGACTTTCGAGGACCGAAGCGCGGCGAGCGCAACGTTGAGGCGCGCAAATATGTCGCTGGTCGCGTAGCCACATGCTGCACACAGAAGCACATCGCTCGGCATCGACTCGCCGCAATTCTTGCAGCGTCGCGCCATGCGTCTCTCTTTCATCATGCCCCCTTGCTCGCCGGCTGCACACCGTGTGCGATTTCTTGCAGCATCGGCCCCAGACGTTGAGATTGCGAGATGGCGAATAGCGCAATGATCAGGAGCAATCGGGACCATCGCGTTTCGCGTACGCCGCCAACGCATCACGCAACGCGTTCGTGACGAGATCTACCTTGTTCATTTGCGCCTCATTTCGCGACGGTTATCGTCCCATGCGCTGATTCCACGCGAAGACCGCGTGCTTCGAATCGGCTCACGTCGAGCGGGGGCCGGTTGCCGTGGACCGGACGACACCCGTTTCCGGTTCTCGTGCGATTAAGAATACTTCGACGGTGCTACCGGTTCAGAAGGACAGTCCCGCATTGATTCCATAGGGTTACATGACCCGTTACATGACCGTCCTGAGGCAACTGTTAGTTAGCGAGTGCTAACCGTGGAAGGGGTTACAGGATCGTGGTGCCGGTAGAGGGAGTCGAACCCCCGACCTTCGCATTACGAATGCGCTGCTCTACCAGCTGAGCTACACCGGCACGAAGCCCCGCATTATAGCGAATCGCCGTATCGCTTCGGGCTGAGGAACTCGGTCACTGTAACGCGAGCGAGCGCCATAACGTCGACGCGCCGTTCCATATTATCTGCACGCCGATGCAAAGCAGGATAAAAGAGGACAGACGCATCAACACGGCAGTCCCTGTCGGTCCAAGGCGCCGCATGATGTGATCGGCGTAGCGCAGCGACACGAACACCGCAATCGCCACGAGGAACATGCTGACGCCATGCGCGGCAGAGTTGACGATCAGCGACCGCACGCTCTGCGACTGGTTCGCACCAATCGTGATTGCAACAGAGATGGACCCGGGGCCGACGATCAGTGGCATCGTGAGCGGATAGAACGCCCGCGTACGCCAATCGGGACGCGAGACCGCCTTCGCTGCCTCGTGCACCCATTCGATGGGCTCATCGGGTTGATTCAGAAGTGACCATGCCAGCGAGCAGACGACGAGGCCACCCGCCACCTGCACGATCGGTACCGACAGGCCGAAGAAGTCGAGAACGTACGCGCCGACCAGCAGCGACGCGAGCAACAGCACGAACGAATTGAGCGCGACGCGCATGGACAAGTCCGCATGCTCCGCGGGCGTGAGGTCGACGGTCTTGGCCAGGTAAACGGGGGCGGCGCCGAGCGGATTGACGATCGGCAGCAGCGCCGCGAGCGACAACAGCATGGATTCGACAAACTGGCGAAAGTCTTCGGCGATCAATTCGTTCTGAGCTTCGTTTAGAGGAATGGAGAGGAAAGCGCGCCCGGATTCTGGCACAACCGGGATATACCTCTCTGCGAATAGAATGGCCGTACGTAGGCTGGCTCGCGGCGGTCGGTTCTAGAGAGATTTCATTCAGCGTCCACGGTCGGTTCTTCAGAGATTTCATTCGGCGTCCATCCTTGGCCGGTACGCGCATCCTGTTCGGCTTTCACGCGGTCACCGCCCGGTTGCGCCAGGCGCCGGCGTCGATCGAAGCGCTCTACGTCGACGCTGCTCGTCATGACGGACGAGCCCGTGACTTGAGCGCGCGCGCCCGGGACGTGGGAATCCCCGTGCACGCCGTCGATGCGTCGCGTCTCGCCGCCTTGTCAGGAAATTCAAGCCATCAAGGCGTTGTTGCGATCGTCGATTCGCAGCGCCCTTACGTCACCGTCGACGATGTCCTCGCAGAGCTCGCCGAGCCGGCGCTGCTGCTTGTACTCGACGGCATCACGGACCCGCACAATCTCGGCGCGTGCCTCCGCAATGCCGACGCGTTCGGCGCACAGGCGCTCATCGTTCCCAAAGATCGCGCGGTCGGACTCACTGCAACCGTGGCGAAGGCGGCGAGCGGCGCGGCCGAAACGGTTCCGCTGATCGCCGTGACCAATCTCGCGCGCACACTCGGCGAGTTGAAGCAACGCGGCATCTGGGTGTTTGGCGCAGACGAACGCGGAGAGAGCCTGTTCGACGCAGATGTCACCGGCCCGATTGCGTGGGTGCTAGGCGCCGAGGGCCCGGGGTTACGGCGTCTGACCCGCGATACGTGCGATCGCCTCGTGCGCATTCCCTTGTTCGGTGGCGTGGAAAGCGTGAACGTTTCGGTCGCAGCGGGCATCTGCCTCTATGCGACGCGGGCGGCGCGTAACCGGCCCATTGCGGCGGGCAACGGCGTCGGCTAGCATGCGCTCGCCGTGGCGCGCTCGCCACGTTCATCCGAGGTGCCTCATGAAACTGCCCCGCCATTTCCGTCTGCGCGCCATCGCGATCGGAACGTTGACTGTCTCGGCGCTCATCGCCTCTCCCGTTCTCGCGAAGGGCACGCTCGTCTACTGCTCGGAAGGGAGTCCCGAAGGATTCCAGCCTCAGTTCTTCAGCACGGGCACGACCTTCGATGCCGTGTCGGTGCCGATGTTCAACCGGCTCGTCGAGTTCGAGATCGGCACGACGAACATCATCCCGGCGCTTGCCGAATCGTGGACCGTCTCGCCCGATGGCAAGACCTACACATTCAAGCTCCGCAAAGGTGTCAAGTTCCACAGCAATGCCAACTTCAAGCCGACGCGCGATTTCAACGCCGACGACGTGCTGTTCTCGTGGTACCGCATGGCCGACGACAATCATCCGTTCCACAAGATGACCGCCGGGCAGACGTACGCTTACTTCGACGACATGGGCATGAAGAACATCGTCGACAAGGTCGAGAAGGTGGACGAATTCACCGTGCGCTTCGACCTCAAGCGGCCCGAGGCGCCGTTCCTCGCCGACATGGCGATGGACTTCGCGTCGATCCTCTCCAAGGAGTACTTTGAGACGATGATGAAGAAAGGGACGCCGAACGCCGCGGACGTCTATCCGATCGGCACGGGACCCTTCGAATTCGTCAGCTATCAGAAGGACGCGACGATCCGCTACAAGGCGTTCGATCGCTACTGGAAGGGTCGGCCCAAGATCGACAACCTCGTGTTCTCGATCACGCGTGACGCAACCGCGCGGTACGCCAAACTGAAGACCGGCGAGTGTCACGTCATGGCGTTCCCGAAACCCGCGGACCTCGATGAAATGCGCAAAGATCCGCAACTGACGATCCAGCAGAAGGAAGGGCTGAACATCGGTTATATCGCGTTCAACGTCGAGAAGAAGCCGTTCGACAACAAGCTCGTGCGCCAGGCGCTGAACCTCGCGACGAACAAGGACGCGATTCTCAAGGCCGTGTATCAGGGCAACGGCCAGGTCGCGAAGAATCCGATTCCGCCGATTCTCTGGAGCTATAACAATGCCGTGCAGGACTATCCTTACGACCCGACAAAGGCGAAGCAGCTGCTCACGCAAGCTGGTTACCCGAACGGGTTCGAGGTCGAGCTCTGGTACCTGCCGGTGACGCGTCCGTATAACCCCGACGGCAAGCGGATGGCGGAGCTGATCCAGGCCGATTGGGAGAAGATCGGCGTGAAGGCCAAGCTGCTGACGTACGAATGGGCGGAGTACCGCAAGCGCAGCAAGACCGGCGAGCAGGCCGCGATGATGTTCGGCTGGTCCGGCGACAACGGCGATCCCGACAACTTCTTCGTGCCGCTGCTCGGATGCGAAGCGGTGAAGGGCGGTGGCAATGTCGCACGCTGGTGCAACAAGCAGTTCGAGGACCTGATCATCAAGGCCGCGCAGACGCCGAAGCAGGCCGATCGCGCAAAGCTGTACGAGCAGGCGCAGGTGATCGTGAAGGAGGAGGCGCCGTGGATTACCGTCGCACACTCGGTGCGCTTCGACCCGCTGCGCAAGGAGGTGCAGGGCTACAAGATGGACGCGACCGCGCACCACTACTTCAACAACGCGGATCTCGCCAAGCAACCCTGATCGCGCGAAACCCGCGTCGGCTCCTTCCGGGGGCCGGCGCGGCGGTGTAACGCGCGCTCCGATGTTCGGGTTCCTGCTCCGCCGCGTTGCGCTCATCGTTCCGACGTTCATCGGCGTCACGCTGCTCGCGTTCGCGCTGATCCACCTGATCCCCGGGGACCCGGTCGAGAACCTCTCGGGCGAGCGGGGCATGGATCCGGCGCGCCGTGAGCGACTCCTGCACGAGTTCGGCCTCGATCGTCCGCTGCCGGTCCAATATCTCAGTTATGTCGGCGAGGTCGTTCGCGGCGATCTCGGAACGTCGCTGACGACCCACGAAAGCGTCGCGCACGAGTTCGCGACACTGTTCCCCGCAACGGTCGAGCTCGCGTTCTTCGCGCTCGTCTTCGCCATCGTCGTCGGACTTCCCGCGGGGATCCTCGCGGCGGTCAAGCGCAACACCGCGGCGGACTACGCGGTGATGGGATTGTCGTTGACGGGCTATTCGATGCCGATCTTCTGGTGGGCGTTGCTGCTGATCCTGTTCTTTTCAGTTCAGCTCGGATGGACACCGGTTTCCGGTCGCATCGCGGTCGAGTACGACGTGCCCGCGCTGACGGGCTTCATGCTCCTCGACACGCTTCGCGCAGGCGATCTCGGCGCGTTCCGCTCCGCCTTGTCGCATCTCGTTCTGCCCACGATTGCGCTTGGCACGATACCGCTCGCGGTAATCGCGCGAATGACCCGCTCGTCGATGCTCGAAGTACTGCGGGAAGATTATGTCAGGGCAGCGCGTGCCAAAGGGCTGCCGCGGTCGCGCGTCATCGTCGTGCATGCGCTGCGCAACGCGCTCATCCCGGTGATCACCGTGGTGGGTTTGCAAGTGGGCTTGCTCTTGTCGGGGGCGATACTCACGGAGACGATCTTTTCCTGGCCGGGTGTTGGCAACTGGCTGATTCATGGCGTGCAGTCCCGCGACTACCCGGTCGTGCAGGGCGGCATCCTGCTGATCGCGACGATCGTCATCACCGTCAACCTGATCGTCGACATGCTGTACGGCGTGGTCAATCCGCGCATACGTCATGGATGACCGATCGCGTGCTCGAGTCTTGCGGCGCGCATGGATGAGCGACCCGTGCTGAACGCGGCTCAAGTCGTCAGGGTGGAGGAACTCGAGGGCCCGCCCCCTTCGCGCTGGCGCGAATTCTGGCGCGCGTTTGCCCAGAACCGCGGTGCGACGATCGGTCTTGGGCTCGTCGGCCTGCTGCTATTGCTTGCACTCGGCGCCGACGTCATCGCCCCGCATTCGCCGAACGAGCAATTCCGCGAATTCACGCTTGCGCCACCGGTGTGGCATTCGGAAGGCACCACGCGCTTCCTGCTTGGAACCGATCCGGTCGGTCGCGACATCCTGTCGCGCCTCATCCATGGCACGCGCCTGTCGCTGCTGATCGGCACGATCTCGGTCGCGATCTCGCTTTCGCTCGGCGCAATCCTTGGGTTGTGCGCCGGTTACTTCGGGGGTCTCGTCGATACGACGATCATGCGCCTGATGGACGTGATGCTCGCGCTGCCGAGCCTTCTGCTCGCGATCGCCGTCGTTGCGATCCTCGGTCCCGGCCTCGCGAACGCGATGTACGCAATCGCCATTGTGCTGCTGCCGCATTACGTCCGCCTCACCCGCGCTGCCGTCATCGGGGAGGCAAGACGCGAATATGTGACGTCATCGCGTATCGCCGGCGCCGGCAACTTGCGCCTCATGTTCTCGACGATCCTTCCGAACTGCGCAGCCCCGCTCATCGTGCAGGCGACGCTCGGCTTCTCCAACGCCATTCTCGACGCCGCCGCGCTCGGCTTTCTCGGGCTCGGTGCACAACCGCCGACGCCCGAGTGGGGATCGATGCTTGCATCCGCACTCGAATTCATCCAGCGCGCACCCTGGGTCGTCACGTTCCCGGGGCTCGCGATCCTGATTACGGTACTTGCATTCAATCTCACCGGGGACGGGTTGCGCGACGCGCTCGATCCGAGGCTGCGCCGGTGACGGCTCGTCATGAGTGAGCTTTACCGGTGATGAGCCGCGCCGCTCGAGCCGAAGCGATGCACGCCAACACGCATGCCGCGCGCGCGCTGGTCGAGATTGCCGATCTTCGCGTCGAGTTCGGATCGCCGGCACGGCCGGTCGTCGCGATCGACGGGGTCAATTTGGTGATCCAGGCGGGTGAGGTTGTCGGCCTCGTCGGTGAATCGGGCTCCGGCAAGAGCGTGACCGCGCTTGCGCTGATGAACCTGGTCGACTATCCCGGTCGCGTCACTGCAACTCGCTTGATTTTCGAAGGTCGCGATCTGCTGACGGCGAGTGCGGAGCAGCGTCGCCGGCTGGCAGGACGCGGCATGGCGATGATCTTCCAGGATCCGCTCACGAGTCTCGACCCCTGCTACACGGTCGGTTTCCAGCTCGATGAAGCGTTGAAGCTGCACGGCAATCCGGATGAGCGTTCCAATCCGGTCATCCGTCGCGAGCGTGGGCTTGCCTTGCTGCGTGAAGTCGAGATTGCCGACCCCCTCGCGCGCCTCCGTGCGTATCCGCATCAGCTCTCCGGCGGAATGGCCCAGCGCGTGATGATCGCGATCGCGCTGGCCGGGCGCCCACAACTGCTCATCGCCGACGAGCCGACGACCGCCCTCGACGTTACGGTGCAGGCGCAGGTGCTCGCGCTGCTGATGCGCTTGCGCGAGGAGCACCGGATGGCCGTGCTGCTGATCACGCACGACCTCGCCGTTGTTGCCGAGACGGCGGATCGCGTCGTCGTGATGTACGCGGGACAAGTAATGGAGACCGGGGCGGTGCCCGACCTCTTCGATGCGCCGCGCCACCCCTACACGCGGGCGCTGCTGGAAGCGCTTCCCGAGCACAACTTCGATCGTGCTCGCCTGCGCACGATTCCGGGCGTCGTGCCCGGCGCGTTCGATCGCCCGCGCGGATGCCTGCTGGCTCCGCGATGCGCGTTTGCGGTCGCCCGGTGTGTCGCCGAGCGTCCGGCGTTGCGCGGGGACAGCGCACGCGCGGTGCGTTGTCACTTCCCGCTATGAGCGCGGTCAATTCAGCAGCACCGTTGCTCGAAGCGCGCGAGCTTGCGCGACACTACCGCGTATCGCGCGGATTCATGCGTGGAGCGAGCGACGTGCGCGCACTGGACGGCGTTTCGTTCACGCTCGCGCATGGCAAGACGCTCGCCGTCGTCGGCGAATCGGGCTGCGGCAAGTCGACACTCGCCCGCCAGGTGACGATGATCGAGACGCCGACCGCCGGCTCCCTGTTGCTCGAAGGTGCAGACGTCGCGCATGCCGATCGCGCCGCGCGGAAGCGGCTGCGTCCCCGCGTGCAGATGGTATTTCAGAATCCGTATGCGTCGCTCAATCCGCGCCGCACCGTGGGCGCGCTGCTCGAAGAGCCGCTCATCATCCATCGTCGCGGATCCGCACGCGAGCGGCGCGAAAAGGCGCTTGCCATCCTGCACAAGGTCGGTCTACGGCGAGAGCACTATGCGCGCTACCCTCACATGTTTTCGGGCGGTCAGCGGCAGCGCATCGCCGTCGCGCGCGCGCTGATGCTCGATCCGCCGCTCGTCGTTGCCGACGAGCCGATCTCCGCGCTCGACGTATCGATCCAGGCGCAGGTGCTGAACCTGCTGCTCGACCTGCAGCAGGAGCTCGCGATCGCTTACCTCTTCATCGCGCACAACCTGCAGGTCGTTCGGCACATCGCGGACACGGTGCTCGTCATGTACCTCGGCAAGGCCGTTGAGCAGGGTGCGAAGGATGCGATCTTCGCGCGGCCGTTGCATC
>JBKPOL010000449.1:0-3708 GCA_046733075.1 Pseudomonadota bacterium
AGTGTCGTCGGCAGCGTCAGATGTGTATAAGAGACAGGCCCAGAACCGCGCGGGACTGATCCTGGTCGACATGCATGCGGCGCACGAGCGCATCGTGTACGAGAAGCTCAAGTCGGGGTTCGACGGCCGCGTGCCCGTGCAACCGCTGCTCGTGCCCGCGACTTTCGCAGCCGAGTCACTGGAGGTCGCCGTCGCGACGGAGAACGCCGAGGCGCTGCAGGCGTTGGGCTTCGACGTGTCGCCGATCGGTCCGGCCACGCTCGCTGTCCGCGGCATTCCACAGGCGCTCCGCGACGCCGACGCCGCCGCGCTCGCGCGCGCGGTGCTGCACGACATTCGCGAGTACGGCGGCTCGCGGGCGCTCGATGCGCGCCGCGACGAGCTGTTGTCGACGATGGCCTGCCACGGCGCGGTCCGCGCGAATCGCAGCCTGACGATCGCGGAGATGAATGCGCTGCTGCGTGAGATGGAAGCAACCGAGCGCGCCGGTCAGTGCAATCACGGACGGCCGACGTGGTATCAGTTGAGCCTGAATGACCTCGACCGGTTGTTCATGCGCGGACGCTAAAGCGACTTCGCCGACGTCCGCGTGATCGGTCGTTCTCCATTCCTGCCGCGAGGACAATGCGAGCGGCGCGCGCAGGCCATCTCACTTCGCGTCGCGTGACGGTGACCGAACGCGTCGACTGGCCCTGGGTGGACAGGTGATCCCGGCCGTGCTGCTGATGGGTCCGACTGCCGCGGGTAAGTCCGCGGTAGCGCTCGCGCTCGCATCCCGTTTCGGCGGCGAGATCGTGAGCGTGGACTCGGCGCAGGTCTATCGGGACATGAACATCGGCACCGCCAAGCCCGACGCGGTTGCTCGGGCGGCGGTGCCGCACCATCTGCTTGACGTCATCGCGCCGACCGACAGCTATTCGGCCGCGCGGTTTCGCCGTGACGCGCTCGCGGCAATCGACGACATTCGGCAGCGGGGGCGCGTGCCCATCGTGGCCGGTGGCACGATGCTCTACTTCAAGGCGCTCCGCGAAGGCCTGAGCACCCTGCCGCGTGCCGATGCCCACGTGCGGCGCGCGCTCGATGCACGCGCGATGCGCGAAGGGTGGCCTGCGCTCCACGCCGAGCTCGCACGCGTGGATGCGGCCACGGCCGCGCGGCTCTCACCGCACGACGGGCAACGCATCCAGCGCGCGCTCGAAGTTCACGCGCTGACCGGGCGCGCGCTGTCGTCGTTGCACGGGGCACGGGATGTCGCGCAGGAAATCGGCCCATCGCTCGTCGTGGCGCTCGTGCCCAGCGATCGTGCCATGCTCCATGCCGCGATTGCACGCCGCTTCGATGCGATGCTGATGAACGGCCTGATCGACGAGGTGCGCACGCTGCGTGCACGGTATGCAGTCACGGCCGATATGCCGTCGATGCGCTGCGTCGGCTATCGCCAGACGTTCCAGTTCCTCGACGGCAGCAGCGACCAAGCAGCGCTGCGGGAACGCGGTATCGCTGCGACGCGGCAGCTCGCCAAACGTCAGTTGACGTGGCTTCGCAGCCTGGATGTGCAGACGCTCGAATGCTTTGGCGCGGATGTGATCGACCGCGCATCCGCGATCGTGGCCCGCGGCCTCGCCGGGTTTGCTGGAAGGAAATCAGCCGCTACGCCGCAAGCGCGTTGAACGCGACGTGATTCCTGCCCGCGCGCCGCGCTGCGTACATCGCGGCGTTGGCGGCGGCCATGATGCCGGCGGAATCGTTCGCGTCCTCGGGATAGAAAGCAATGCCGATCGACGCGCCGATCGGCATGTCGGCAAGCGGCGGCTGCGAAGACTCGTTCAATTGATCGCGCAGTCGTTGCGCGAGCAGGGCGAGCTGCCGGGTGTCCGGTGCATTGGGGGTGGCGAGCGCGAATTCCGTCGGCCCAAGCCGTGCGAACACGTCTCCTTCGCGGGAGGCCGAGCGAAACCGGCGCGCAATCTCCACCAGCAGCGCCTCGGCGGCGCGCTCGCCGTGGAATTCCGCCACCGCGCCGCAACCGTTGATGTCGATGAACAGCACGCCGACCCGGTCCCGCTCACGGCGCGCATGTGCAATTGCGTACGAAAGCCACTCGGCAAAGAAGCGCCGGTTCGGCAAACCCGTAAGCCGATCATGATTGGTTTCGTGGCCGAGACGTTCGTCGAGGCGGGCCTTGCTGCGCAACGCGTGAAGCAAGGCGGCATAAAGCGCGCAAAGGAACACGATGGCGAGCACACCGACGATCGCCGCTGCGCGCGCCGCCGCGTCGAGATGACGAGCGGTCGCATCGCGTGCCGTGCGCAATTCGTCGTCGAACGCTGCGACGCGCTTGGGCAGCGCTGCGCTTGCATCGCTCCGGGGAGCGGCCAGCGTTGTCGACGACAGCTCGGCGAGAACATTGGGTGCAAGCACCGACGCAATGCGCTCCTGCGTTTCGACATACGCGCGAGCGCTGTCGATCGCGAAGGACGCCGCGACGATCAGCGCCGTCGCTGCCGCGACAAACGCGACGATCAGTCGAGTTTCCGCCGAAATGCGCATGCCGGTCCAGTCATCGCTGGGTTTAGACGCCCGTCCATAAAGCAACCTCCACGCCAGCACGGACAAACGCACTAGAATGACGGGCTCCATACCGTCCCTGCGGCAGGCCCGTTCGATGCAATCGCGCACGCTCTACGACAAGTTGTGGGACAGCCACGTCGTCCGCCAGGAAAACGACGGGACCACGCTGCTCTACGTCGACCGGCACCTGGTTCACGAGGTGACCAGCCCGCAGGCGTTCGAGGGACTGCGCCTTGCCGGCCGCGCGCCGTGGCGCATCGAGTCGATCGTCGCAACGGCTGACCACAACACGCCGACGACGCATTGGGACGAGGGAATTCGCGACCCGATCTCGCGCACGCAGGTCGAGGCACTCGACGCGAACATGGCGCGCTACGGCGCGAAGGCCTACTTTCCGTTTCGTGACCGTCGCCAGGGCATCGTGCACGTGATCGGCCCGGAGACCGGCGCGACGCTTCCCGGCATGACCGTCGTGTGCGGCGATTCGCATACGAGCACGCACGGCGCGTTCGCGGCGCTTGCGTTCGGCATCGGCACCTCCGAGGTCGAGCACGTGCTCGCCACGCAGTGTCTGCTGCTCAAGAAATCGAAGGCGATGCTCATTCGAGCCGATGGCGCCTTGCCGCGCGGCGTGACGGCCAAGGACCTCGTGCTGTCGATCATCGGCCGCATCGGAACTGCAGGCGGGACCGGACATGCGATCGAATTTGCCGGTGACGCGGTGCGCGCGCTGTCGATGGAAGGCCGGATGACGATGTGCAACATGTCGATCGAGGCCGGGGCACGCGCGGGCATGGTCGCCGTCGATGAAACGACGCTCGCCTATCTGAAGGGCCGCCCGTTCGCGCCGAGCGGGGATCAATGGGCACGCGCGGTCGCGTACTGGCGCACGCTCGTCAGCGATCCGGGTGCTGCATTCGACACGACGCACGTGTTCGATGCGTCTACCGTCAAACCGCAAGTCACGTGGGGTACGTCGCCCGAAATGGTCGTATCCATCGACGATCGCGTGCCCGATCCCGATCGCGAACGCAACAGCGAGCGCCGCGAATGGATGGCGCGCTCGCTCGAGTACATGGGGCTTCAACCCAACGTGCCGATGACCGACATCCGGATCGACAAGGTGTTCATCGGATC
>JBKPOL010000450.1:0-16413 GCA_046733075.1 Pseudomonadota bacterium
GACCGCATTGCGTGCCCGTTCGAACCCTTGCCGTCCGCCGATGTTTTTGGAGTGTTTGTTGATGAAACTGTGGACCGCGGCTTCGCCAGTACCATCTGGTGTGATCAAATCTATGACACCAAGATCGTACAGTTGTCGAGCGGAATAGATGGTCCCGCTAACGATCATTTCCTCAGCTGCTCGTCTGCCGATTTTGCGAGACAAGAAACTAAACGCTCCCATGCCCGGAAACAAGTTAAACAGAATTTCAGGAAAGCCAAAACGACTTGATTCTTCCGAGATAAGCACGCTTGCCGATAAAGCCGCCTCGAAACCACCGCCTAATGCCTCGCCTTGTACCAATGCGATAGAAGTCATGGGGCCGTCGCAGTTGCGATGCCAGGCGTATAAATTCTCTATACACCGCTTGCCATAGTCCAGCAGCGAATTTCGGTCCTGTACGTGTATTAAGGCTCGGAAAAGCGATAGGTCCCCACCCAAGTTGAACACGCCGGGGATTTTCGAGGCAAGTACACCGTAGTTGACTGCACTGAGATGGCGGGTTTGATCAAGAAAGCTGTTTTTTATATTTTTAATAAAACATCCTAGCTCGTCCAAAAGTTCAAGACTAAAACACGGACGCGACTTTGGACACATTAGAGCCCAAAATACTCCCCTATCGCTGTCATAGCGCACATCTACTTGCTCGTTTGCCAAGTGCTGAGGGAATACGGTTTCGGCGCGCCCAATCATTCACAACTCCAACGTCTGGTTATACGGCTGTCGAACCACATTGTGGCAAACAAAAGGCCGGCGCACCAGCCGTT
This sequence comes from Pseudomonadota bacterium, assembly GCA_046733075.1. Taxonomy (GTDB): domain Bacteria; phylum Pseudomonadota; class Gammaproteobacteria; order Burkholderiales; family Casimicrobiaceae; genus VBCG01. Next base: position 807 of record JBKPOL010000450.1, read on the forward strand.
ATTGAGTGACTTGCGGCCGAGATGACTGAAAGTTATCAGCCGTTGCGCGGACGCGACGGCCACATCGCCAAAGCTTGTTGTCTACAACTCATTCCACCGCCCCCCCAACAAGCCCTCCACCGGCTTGAATGTGGCCTTGTACGCCATCTTTGGGCTCTCCTCAATCCAGTAGCCGAGGTACAAGTACCGCAAACCCAGATCCCGGCAGCGTTGGATCTGCCAGATGATGCTGTACGTGCCTAGGCTGGCCCCGGCCGGTTCGGGATCGAAGAACGTGTAAACCGACGATAATCCGTCCGCCAACCGATCAACCAGGCTGACGATGCGGAGTTCGCCGTTTTGTCTGAATTCGTAGAGGTCGGTCGAAACGTTGCTGTGGAGCAAAAAGTGTTGGTACTGCTCGCGACTGTCCTGGTCCATGCCACCGCCGGGGTGGCGTAGGCGCTGATATCGAAGGTATAGCGCGTAGTGGGCGGAATCGTAAGTCAATTCTCGCCTAACTACCGTCATCCCGCCTTTATCTCGCATCGAACGGCGTTGGCTACGGCTTGGGCGGAATCGATCGACGGGTACTCGCACGGGAACGCACGCCCGGCAATGATCGCAGTAGGGGCGATAGGTGAACGCGCCACTGCGTCGAAAGCCGAGTCGCACCAGTTCACTGTAGACGCGGGAATCGATCAGGTGACTCGGCGTCGCGACCTGGGAGCGCGCCGCGCGCTCCGGCAGGTAGCTGCAGGGATACGGCGCCGTCGCGTAAAACTGCAACGTGGCCAGCGGTAGGTCGTGAAGATTGCTCACGGATGCTCCAGAATCGGCCCCGCTGTCCAGCCGGCGGGCGCCGCGGTCGAGTGTATCAATTCGGCGAGATACCGTGAGAATTGCCGGCGTGGGATCGGCCTTGCCCCGAGCGACGCGAGGTGGTCGGTCTCCTGTTGACAGTCGATTAGTGGCACGGCGTGGCTGCGCAATACCGTTACGAGCGCTGCCAGGCTTACCTTCGAAGCGTCAGAGGCGCGGGCGAACATCGACTCGCCGAAGAACATCTTGCCCAGGGCGAGCCCGTATAAGCCCCCAACCAAACCGCTGTCACCCCATGCTTCCACTGAATGGGCGTACCCGAGCAGATGAAGGTGACGATACGCGGCAGACATTTCGGGCGTGATCCAGGTCCCATTCTGACCGTTGCGGGGAACACGTGCACACTGGTCGACCACTTCATCGAAGGCGCTGTCAACGCGAATCTCGAAATCTCCCCGGCGTATGCGCTTCACCAGTGAGCGGGAGATCTTGAATTCATCCACGTACAGCACCATTCGCGGATCAGGGCTCCACCAGAGTACGGGCTGCCCTTCGCTGTACCATGGGTAGACGCCATGTCGATATGCGGTGATCAGTTGCGCCGGCGACAAGTCACCGCCAGCCGCGAGCAGGCCGTTGGGGTGCGAAAGTGCCGATTCGAGGGGCGGAAACGGCGACGTGGGATCGAGCCAGGGAATCACTTTCGCATCCAACGCATCGCTTAGAGGCGTCCGCTGCAAGTGTAGGTGGAGAAGCAGGATCCAGTAACATTCGCGCAACGCCCCGGTAGCTCAGTGGATAGAGCAGCCCCCTCCTAAGGGGCAGGTCGGACGTTCGATTCGTCTCCGGGGTACCCCAATGCACAAACCCTTCCCCGCGCCGCCGACGGAATCGCCGCGGCTTCCCCGATCGACAGCCGCGGAGTCGGTACACTCGGCTTGTTTCGTTCTAGTCGCCTGCGTCGAGCTGAAGTCGTTCGCCCGGCGCCGACCCCCGTGCCCTGTGCCGCAAATCCCCGCTCGCACCCGCTTCTTCGCGTGACCGGCGGTTCCACGCGCGGTCGAGACTCCACGCACCCCCTCCCGCAACCGCGAAGTAGAGGAATACGAAGCTGTATAGGGCGGCCAGTTCGCCGCGGTTAAGCAGCGGCCAGAATCCCTGGGGTGCATGAGCGATGAAATAGGCGAAGGCCATTTCGCCCGACAGAAGGAACGCCACCGGACGCGTGAACAGACCAAGCAAAATCAGCGCACCGCCGATCAGCTCCATCAGCCCCGCAACGCCGGACAGGGAAAGCAATACTGTTTGCGTTGCCCGTGCGACGGGGAAGCCGAGGATCTTCTGCATCCCGTGCATCATGAACATGAAGCCCGTAACAATGCGCAGGACGCTCAACGTGCGAGGTGCCCACGTATCGATGAAGGGGTTGGGTAATCTCATGCCGACTCCTAATGACGATTTGATGTTGGAAGCACAATGTCGAGGTTTGACGCAGCTTCTGCCGAAAAGTGCGCGGGACAGCGATCAGCGCCCCGACGTTCCATGAACCCCGTCCGCTACCTCATCCGACCCGACGACGCCCATGCACACTTGTTCGAAGTGCATTGCGTACTGGATGATCCTCATCCGGAGGGCCAGCGCTTTCGACTTCCCTCGTGGATCCCGGGCAGCTATCTGATTCGCGAATTTGCGCGTCACTTCGTCGCCGTGCGCGCGGAATCCGCGGGCTCTCCACTTCCCATTAAGAAGGAAGCGAAGGACGTGTGGCGGACGGCCGCCGCGCCTGGGCCAGTCACCGTGGTTGCACGAATATATGCTTATGATCTTTCGGTAAGGACGGCGTACGTCGATGCAACGCGCGCGTACTTCAACGGCGCCTGCGTGTTTCTGCATCCGGAGGGCAAGGAACATGCTCCCTGCGTCGTCGAAATATTACCGCCTGCAGGGGATAACTACGCGCAGTGGCGCGTCGCGACTACCCTACGCCCGCAAGCCGCACCCCCCCACGGATTCGGGACGTACGCGGCCGCGAACTACGATGAGCTGATCGATCATCCCGTTGAGATCGGCGATTTTGCGCTTGCCGCGTTTACCGCAGGCAAAGTGCGTCATGAGATTGCGCTCACCGGCCATCATCGTGCCGATCTCGAACGGCTCGCACGCGATCTCACGCGCATCTGTCAGTGGCACATCGATCTGTTCGGTGGCGCATTGCAAAGCGGTGCGCCGTTCGATCGTTATCTATTTCAGATCGCTGTCGGTGACGGCTTCGGCGGACTCGAGCATAGGTGGAGCACCAGTCTGCTGTGTCGCCGCGACGAGCTGCCGGTTCGGGGCCGAACCACGATAAGCGATGCGTACCTGAACCTGCTCGGCGTCGCCAGCCACGAATACTACCATAGCTGGAACGTCAAGCGCATCAAGCCTGCCGCCTTCGCGCCCTACGACCTTTCGCAGGAAAACTATACGCGCCAGCTCTGGGCGTTCGAAGGCTTCACGTCTTACTACGACGATCTGGCGCTCGTCCGGTCGACGTTGATCGACGAGGCGCGTTACCTCGAGCTGCTTGCGCGCTCGATCACCAGTGTTCTGCGCACACCCGGTCGTCACCTGCAAAGCATTGCTGATTCGAGCTTCGATGCCTGGATCAAGTTCTATCGTCAGGACGAGAATTCTCCGAATGCAGGTATCAGTTACTACTGGAAGGGATCGCTCGTGGCGCTCGCGCTCGACCTCACGCTTCGCAAAGGTCGGCATTCGCTCGATGACGTGATGCGCACGTTGTGGACCGCGCATGGCTCAACCGGGGTTGGCGTTGGAGAGGATGAAATCGAGCGTATCGTGGGCGAGATCGCGGGGCATGACGTTCACGACTTCTTCGATCGGTATGTGCGCGGTACCGAAGATCCGCCGCTCGAGTCCCTGCTGCGCGACTTCGGTGTGGAATGGCATCTGCGAGCGGCGAGTGGTGTCGGTGACCGCGGCGGCAAGCCGGCGACCGGCCCCTTGCCTTCGTGCTCGCTCGGCGTGCGCCTTTCAACTGACTTCCGCCTTGCTCACGTCTTCAACAGCGGACCCGCGGAACGAGCCGGTCTTGCTGCGAACGATATGCTGGTCGCGATCGATGGCCTGCGTGCGTCCACTTCCGTCATCGAATCGCTGCTCGCCGATCGCGTCCCGGGCGAGCGCGTCAGCGTGCACGCGTTCCGTCGAGACGAGCTCTTCAGCGTTGAACTCGAACTTGCGGCGGCGCCAATCGATACGTGCTATCTGACCATTATGGAGGACTGCGAAGAAAGCGTTCTCGAGCGCCGACGACGGTGGCTGCGAGGATAGCGCTCCAACGTCGTCGTAGTTGTTCCCGGGGCCTAACGCGCTTCGGCCGCTCCAGCGCATCGTATTTCCCGGGTCTTCACACGCGCGGACACGCCGCATTTCCCCGGGCCCTTACAACGCACCGCCACGTCGCATTTCCAGCCTCTCACGCGATCGCATGGCGTGTCCCGTGCGCTCACGCGTGCGGACATGCGCATGGCGTTGAATCAGGCGCATGCCGTATTTCTACGGTTTCAAAACCACTGCCCTACGGGTAGCATTACTCATGGAGCAGGATCAGGAAACGCCGTTAGAAATGGCCCTGCGTCACGTCCATACCGGGGAACAGCTGGTAGCGGACCAGATCGCCCTGATCAAGCGCTTGCGCCGTGACGGTCACGTCACTCGCGACGCCGAAAGTTTTTTAGAAGCGCTCCAACACTCGCTCGCAGTCATGCGTGAGCATTTGGCAAGCGAAAAACGAAAGGTCGAGCCACAGTAGGCGGCTCCCTTCGCCTACCTTCCCTTGGCGCTTATTCGGTGTGGTCTTTGGCGGCATCCGTGGACCAAATGGCGTCCACTTCGGCTTGCCACGTGCCTCAGGGCGCATAGCTCAATCTTTCGCCAGGTAATCTGTCGGACATTTCTTACGCGGCAACACTCGCATCGATGATTGTGGGGCCACACGCATTGGCCTAGGCTCCAGCTTCATTGCCAAGGAGGCGCGGCGTGCGCTTTGGTCGCGGGGCGTCCTGGCGGCCGGCCCGCGGTGGAACACATGATCGTTGCGGGAACTCGCGCACGCCGCTACGGCCTGGCTGGGCTCGCGGTGCTCGTTGCACTCGTCCTCCTCGTTGCGTTCTTCCCATGGAATGTGCTGCGCGGCCCACTTGGCGCCTACATTGGTAGTCGCATTCATCGCCCCGTCAGCGTCGATCATCTCGACGTACACCTGGGCTGGGTCACCCGTGTGCAACTCAACGGCGTGACCGTCGGCAACGCTGCATGGGCGACAACGCAGCCGATGGCCACCGTCGCGAGCACGCTGCTCACCTTTCGGCTGCCATCGCTCTTGCACCTCGCCCCCGACACGGTTCGGCTGGTCGAGCCCAACATCCTGCTGGAAAAGAACGCGCAGGGCGAAGCGAACTGGAAGTTCGACGACGACAGTGCCGGTGCGGGCTTGAAGATCGGATCCATTGATGTCGATCGTGGGCGGATGCGTTTCATCGATCCAGCGTTTCACGCCGACATCGAGGGAACGCTGCAGACGACTGCCGGGACGCAAAACGCGGCCCAGACGTTGCAATTCACGAGCCGCGGCAGGTTCAGGGACGAGCCGTTCGAATTGGAAGGCAAGAGCGAGGGGATCACGGAGCTGCGCGACATCGACGCGCCTTACCGACTCTCACTCACCGGACGCGCCGGAGAGACCGCGGTCACGTTCGACGGAACGGTGGTGCCTTCGCAACCCCAGAACCTGAACGGTGCGTTGCACTTGAAGGGTCCCGATCTCTCGAAGCTTTATCCGATCGTACCGGTCGCGCTGCCGTGGACGCCACGCTACGACCTTGCCGGCGATCTGACGCATGAAAACGGGAAATGGACCTTCCGAGGAGTGCATGGGACGGTCGGCAACAGCGATCTCGCCGGTGATTTGACGGTCGACGTGTCCACTTCGCGGGCGTTGACGTCCGCGGAACTGACGTCGCGCAAGTTCGATTACAAGGATTTCGGCGGCTTCGTCGGACTTCAGCGCGGGAATGCGCCGAACGCGAGTGCGGCAGACAAGAAAGAGGCGCGGGCGGACGAAGCGCGTAGAGGGAACAGCGTGCTTCCAGACCATCCCTTCCAGCTCGCCAAATTACGCGCACACGATGTTGACGTGAAGTTCAAGGGGACGAGCTTCACGTGGGGCCGATTTCCCCTGGACAACCTCTCCACGCATCTGACGCTGAAGAGCGGCGTGATGCGGTTCGACCCCCTCGACTTCGGCCTCGCCGGCGGACACGTTGTCACCAACATCGCGCTCGACCTGACACGCGATGTCCCCAAGGCGGAGGCGAAGATGGAAGTGCGCAACGTCGAGCTGAAGCGTATCTTCCCGCAGCTCGCGTCTCCCCAAGGGTCGGCAGGGCGAGTCGGCGGTCGGGCGCAGTTTCGCACGCAGGGAAGGAGCGTCGCCGAACTATTCGCATCGGCGGATGGCGACGCTGCCGTCGCGATGCGTGGCGGCGAAGCGAGCACGCTGCAGCTGGTGCTGACCAATCTGGACCTCGCGCGTGCGGCCACGCTTCTGATCGGCGGTGACAAGACCGCCGCAATTCACTGCGGTGTTGCAGCACTTCATGCGAAGAACGGCGTGATGACCCCCGAGACACTCATCGTCGATACCTCGGCGGAACTGATCAGCGGTTCGGGAAGCATCGATTTTCGCGAGGAGAAATACGAGCTGCACCTGAAAGCCGACTCGAAGAATCCCAGTCTGCTCGCGTTAAAGGGGCCGATCATCATCGGCGGCACGTTCGCACATCCGGTGATTCGTCCCGAAGTCGCTCCTGTCGCTGCGCGCATCGGCGCGGCCATCGGCCTCGGCGTGCTCGCACCGCCGCTCGCGCTGTTGCCGCTGATCGATGCGGGCGATGCGCCGAGCGCCGATTGTCGGGCGCTCTTCGAGGACGCGCGCGTTCAGACGGGAACGCAATCCATTGCTCGTGTTCCGGACGCATCCGCAAAATCAAAGGCTCGTCAGGAACCGAAGGCGTCCGGCCGCAAGCCAGTCCCGCCGGCGGGCAAAGGCGACGTAGCAAAAGCGCGCGTTCTCGACTCCCCAAACTGACGGTTTCCCTTACTAGGCGTGCACGCGTTGGTGCGTGCCGCAACCTGCGTGCCAAAAGCACGCACTTGCCCCATTGTCGCAATGCTCTCCTGGAAAGGTTCGTGCCGCAGCTTCAGGTTCGCACGTGAGATCGTATCCAAGTGCGCGCATAAGAAAGGGCAATGTCGTTATGCAAATCTTTTCCGAAGCGGCGCGGAACTCGACTTCGCCCGTTTCTGTCACCTACGTTCGCACAACAAGGAGTCAAAGTCGCACGGCGCACGCCCACCGTCGACATCGATGATGGACGCGCGCAGCGTTTCATAGGAGGAAAACATCCGTGCGCAGTAATTGGATGCGCGGGTCCGTGTGCTGCAAAGAGCAGTACGAATGATGTATTTGAATCAGAGGGAACGTATCATGGCAGAAGGCACGCAACAGAATCGTCCGCAGCAAAATCCGCAACAGCACAATTTATCGACCGGCGGCAACGAACGCCCACCGCAGGAGAACTTCCGCGGTCAGGGCGGACAGCAGAGCGGCGAGAATTTTTCGTACGGCCAGCAAGGTGCACAGAACTTCCAGGGTGCGCAGCGCGGCGGGTATGGCGGTAACCGGCAGCAGGCCTCGCAATACGGACAGCCTGGGCAGCAAGGCGGCCGCTATGGCTCGCAGGGCGGCGGCCAGCAGCAACAGCAGCAGTTCAATAGCGGCGGTCAGTTCCAGAATATCGCCGAAGTCGCGCTTCGGGGAACCGCATTGCTGTTCGATCTGCAGCTCGAGGCCGCCCGCAACGCCTGGGAGACACAGGCACGAGGGGTCGCGATGCTGGGTGCGCCCGACTTTTCGAACCTGTTCCGAGTCGGCGACGACCGCGCACGTCGCGTCTTCACCGCGACCACCGAGCAGCTCGTCAACACGATCCGCCGCACGGCGGATACCGTGATTGCCGTGCAGCAGGAAATCGGCAAGCTCGCCGAGCAGCAAACGGTGGGCATGACGGATCAGATGCGGCAACAGATCGAGCACTTCGGTCAGCAGACGCAGCGCGGTCTCGAAGAAATCCAGCAAATGTCGGTAGACCAGCTGAACCAGGCGAATCAGGCCACCCGCGAGATGTACGACGAGGCCGACTACGCGCAGCGCCAGCAGCGCGGTCAATCCGATGAGCGCGACACGCAATTTGCGCGCGGCAACGGCGGACAACAGGAGTCCGGCGCACGCCCGCAGGGCGAGCCCGGTGAACCAGCCGGTGAGCAGGCTAATGCGCACCGGATCATCACGCCGCCGGGCACGGAAACGCGTTCCGTCTCCAACGAAAACGAGCGCGGACGCAGCAAGCGGACATAATCGAGCAGTTCAACAACGACGCTACCTGACGCGCACGTTCAAATCGTTCCTCCGATTGCGCCTTGAAGCCCGCCCAGCGCGGGCTTTTTTTCGCACCCGCGGCGCCGTAGGTAGAACTCGATTGGGCCGGCGTGAGTCTCCCCAACGGAACCAGCGGAGACACCTATGGCGACCCTCGTGGCAGGTCAACATCGGACCGAAGGCATCGGCGCAACGGAAACGCCCCGGCGAATCTGGGCAATCGTCGGCGGGTCGTCGGGCAATCTCGTCGAGTGGTACGACTTCTATGTCTACTCGTTCACCGCGCTGTATTTCGCGTCCGAATTCTTTCCGTCGGGCGATCAAACGACCCAGCTCCTGAACGCAGCGGGCGTCTTCGCCGCAGGCTTCCTCATGCGGCCAATCGGCAGCTGGCTGTTCGGCAAGATCGCCGACAGGAAGGGGTGGCGAACGTCGATGATGATCGCCGTGATGATCATGTGCGCCGGCTCGCTGCTTGTCGCCGTGCTTCCCACCTACGCGTCGATCGGTCTTGCCGCGCCCGGTCTGCTGCTCTTCGCTCGACTCCTGCAGGGACTCTCAGTCGGCGGCGAATACGGCACGAGCGCGACCTACATGAGCGAAGTGGCGCTGCACCGGCACCGCGGCTTTTTCGCGTCGTTTCAGTATGTGACGCTGATCGGCGGACAGCTGCTCGCGGTGCTGGTCGTGGTGATCCTGCAGCAGTTTCTATCGAATGCGGAACTCAAGAGCTGGGGCTGGCGCATTCCGTTCGTCATCGGCGCTATCGCGGCCGTCGTCGCGTTCTTCCTGCGCCGCTCGCTTGCCGAAACCGCTTCCGCTGCGGAACGCGGCAAGACGGAAGCGGGAACGTTGCGCGGCGTCTTTCGTCATCCTCGCTCTTTCTTCACCGTGCTAGGGATCACCGCAGGGGGCTCGCTGATCTTCTACACGTTCACGACCTACATGCAGAAGTACCTGGTGAACACGGCGGGCATGACTGCACGGGAAGCAAGCCGCATCATGACCATCGTGCTGTTCTGCTACATGCTTCTGCAGCCGCTCTTCGGCGCGTTATCGGACCGCATCGGCAGGCGCAATGCCATGCTGTGCTTCGGCATCTTCACGGTGCTCGCCACCGTACCGATCAGCAGCGCACTGGCGCACGTGACGTCGCCCTACGCGGCCTTCGGGCTGGTGCTCCTGGCGCTTGCGGGAGTCAGCTTCTATACATCGATCAGCGGACTCGTGAAAGCCGAGCTCTTTCCGATGCACGTACGCGCACTCGGTGTGGGACTTTCCTATGCGATCGCCAATGCAGCGTTCGGGGGCACCGCCGAGTATGTGGCGCTATGGTTCAAGTCGATCGGGGCCGAGTCCATGTTCTTCTGGTATGTGACGGCGATGTGCGGGATCGCGCTCATTGCATCGTTCATGATGCCCGACACCCGTCGCGAGGGACATCTGCGCGGTGACGAAGGGACGTTGCAGCCCGCGTGACGCGAACGTCCGCGTGCGGCGAGGAGGATGGGGCGACGGGGCGCGCGATGAGCGCCCGCCCAACGCGAGTGGAAGCGCCCCTACCCCTTCCTCGGCTTTGACTCGCCCTTGGCGCGCGAGGGCGCGTGCGCGGCGTGAAGCGCTTCGAGCGATGCGAGCTGCAGCTCCAACGTCTTGATGCTCATCTGGGTCAGGTTGAGACTCATGGAAAGCCATCCTTCGATGACTCGCAACTCGCCGATCTTGCGCTCGACTTCCACGGGGTTCAACGCAGCGAACATCGCCGCCGGGTTCGGAAACGGCAGCATTCCCGGCATCATGTTGCCCATCATGCTCTGCATGGCAGAACTTGCCGTCCCCTGCGAAGCGGCATCCTCACCAGGCGCGCGCGTTTCTGCAGCAGGAGGTGGGTCGCTGGGCGTGACCGCGCCCGAGGCGGACCCAGGCATCGGCATCGCGAACGGGTTCCATATACGTTGCATGAAGGCCATTGCATCCTGCGCGGAAAACGGTGCGCTTTCGCCCTCGGGCTTGCTCGTTTGGTCGCTCATTGCTCCTCCGGAGTGCGCGGATGCGCGCGAGATACTCGCACGGTACGCTAATATCGTGCGCCATGACGTACCACGACGCAACCTTCGTCGAAAAACTGTCGAAGGTCGTCGGTCGGGAACACGTGCTGACCGGCCCATCCGAGATCGCGCCGTTCCTCGTGGACTGGCGGGGCCGCTTTCATGGCGCGGCGCAGGCGGTAGTACGACCGGCGAATACGGTTGAGGTTGCGGGCGTTGTCGCCGTTTGTGCGCACGCCACCGTGCCCATCGTTCCCCAAGGCGGAAATACGGGGATGTGCGGTGCTGCCACGCCGGATGCGTCTGGAAAGGAGGTCGTAGTTTCGCTTGCGCGCCTGCGCGCCGTTCGGGAAGTCGATCGCGACAACGCGACGATGACCGTCGACGCCGGCGTGACGCTCGCTGAAGTTCAGCAGGCAGCGGCGGAGGCCGGGCTGCTGTTTCCGCTGTCGCTCGCATCCGAAGGAAGCTGCACGATCGGCGGCAATCTGTCGACGAACGCTGGCGGCACGGCCGTCCTGCGTTACGGCAACGCGCGCGAGCTCGTGCTCGGTGTCGAGGTCGTGCTCGCCGACGGACGCATATGGAACGGACTGCGCGGCTTGCGCAAGGACAATAGCGGGTACGATCTCAAGCAATTGTTCATCGGCAGCGAAGGCACGCTCGGCATCCTGACCGCCGCCGTGCTCAAGCTTTTCGCCGCGCCTCGCAGTGGCGTGACTGCGCTTACGGCCATGGCGAGCGTCGGCCGCGCCGTCGATCTGCTGCGCGCGATGAAGCAGGCGCTCGGCGATCAGCTTGTCGGGTTCGAACTCATCAGCGGCTACGCGCTCGAACTCTCGCGCAAGCATCACCCCCACCTTCCCGATCCGCTGCCCGGTCATGCCTGGTACGTGCTGCTCCAGGCAAACGACAGCACGATCGATGCGCCCCTCGGGATGCGCGTCGAGAACGCCTTTGCGGTGGCGGCGGAAGCGGCAATCATCGAAGATGCAACGATCGCGCAATCGGAGGAGCAGGCCGCACGCCTATGGGCGCTGCGTGAGAACATCAGCGAGGCGCAGCGGCGCGAGGGACCGAACATCAAGCACGACATCTCGGTGCCGATCTCCGCGATTCCTGCATTCATCGCCGAGACCGGCTCCGCTTTGACCGAAGCGCTTCCCGGCGCACGCCTGGTGGTGTTCGGGCACCTCGGTGACGGCAATCTGCATTACAACGTGGCAGCCCCGGTCGGCGCGCCCGCGCAACGATTCATGGACAACACCGCGCTCGCTAACCGCATTGTCCATGATGGGGTAGTCGCAAAGGGAGGCAGCATCAGCGCCGAGCACGGAATCGGGCAGTTGAAACGCCAAGAGCTCGCGTATTACAAGGACCCGCTCGAGCTGGAGCTGATGGCGCGCCTCAAGTCGGCGCTCGATCCCCGCGGCGTGCTGAACCCAGGCAAAGTCCTTTGATGGGCAAGCTGATCTTCTGGCTCGTCGTGTTCTTTGCGGTGCTGTTCGTGCTCCGCCTGATAAACGTTGCGAACACCCGAACTCGAACGCGCAATGCACGCGAGAAGCCGCGTGGGGGCGCAATGATCCAGTGCGTGAATTGCGGCGTTTACCTGCCGAGCGCCGATGCCAAACAGGGCGAGCGCGGTCCGCTGTGTGGTGATCCGCAGTGTGCCAAACGTCGCGAAGAGGCCCGCCGATAGGCCGGGGCGAGGTAGTCGCACGTTTTCGGCAAGGCCCGGCGTCGCGGGGCGGACCTCGTTAAAGACGGACTTCGTGTAGCTTCCGCGCACGTCTCGCCGGATATTGACGGCGCTCCCGGGACGCGGCGCACCTTGGCGCTGTGGTTGCTGGCACAATCGTTGGCTGCCAGCGCGCTCCGCGCGAACATTTGCGTTGTTCGAGCGAGGGGTGCGCGTCAACGCTTCCAACGTTACTTGCCGAACCCTGTATGGCCCGCCTAAGCGCCGACCCGTTGCCCACCATCTCGACGGCGAATGCGACGCCGCTTCCGGAATCAATCACCGGATCTACGCGACGCATTCTCTGGATCGTGGGGCTGTTTCGCGCCGTGTGCGGCGCCCTGCTCCTCGGGCTCGCGCTGCTGCTCGATCTGCGCACACTGAACGTTACCGCGCCGAATTCATTTCTCACTGCCGCTTCGCTGTACTTCGTGTTCGGGCTCGCGGCGTTCGGGTGGATTCAGCAGGAGCGAATGCCGCTTCCCCTCGCGCAAACGCTGCTCGCGCTCCTGGCCGGCGACATCTTCTTTCTCGCGCTGACGATGGTCGCCGGCGGGTCTACCGGCGCCCCGCTGCCGATCCTGCTGTTCCCGCAACTGGCCGCGAGCGGCTGGCTGCTCCGCACCGAGACCGCATTTTTCCACGCGGCGCTCGCCGCCATCGTGCTGCTCGGGCTCGAGGCCTATCGCGCGCTGGGCGGCGACATCCGCGGTCCGCAGGTCTTCCAGACCGCGCTGGTATGCCTGGGTTATTTCGGGATGGTTGCGATCGCTGTCGTCATCGGCCGCTACAGCAAGGCGTCGGAGGACCTCGCCGCGCAACGAGGCATCGACGTCGCAAACCTCGAGCAGGTAAACCGGTTGATCATTCAGGACATGCAGGACGGCGTACTCGTTGTCGACCTGACTGGCGTTGTTCGAGGTCACAACGCGCAAGTGACCCGCCTGCTAGGGGGCTTTGGCCGCATGCGCGGAGGCATGCGGCTCGCCGAATTCTCGACCACGCTTCACGATTACTGGCGCCGCTGGAACGAGGATCTCTCGGAGCCCCTGCCGCCGTTCAAAGTTGAGACGACGCAGCGATTGCTGCGCGTTCGCCTGGTTCGCATCGGCTCGGGATTGAACGGGGGGACGCTCATTTACCTGGAAGATCTCGGTCGCGCGCAGAACGAGGCGCAACAAATGAAGCTCGCCGCTATGGGACGCCTCACGGCGTCGATCGCGCACGAGGTGCGCAACCCGCTGTCGGCGATCAACCAGGCCGCGCAACTGCTTGAGGAGGACCGCAGCGTTGCACCCGAGGGCGAACGCCTGCTCAGCATGATCCGCAGCAACGCGAAGCGCATCGACCGGATCGTGGGTGAAGTGCTGCAGCTCAACCGCCGTGACCGCCAGCAGCCGGAGGTCATTCGGCTCGCGGAGTTCATGGGCGCGATCACAGAGGAAATCGCGCAGGCCGAAGGCATGCCGCAGGGCTGCATCGTCATCGATGTCGCCGACGATCTGCTTGTGATGTTCGATCGCGGACACTTGAACCAGATCGCATGGAACCTGGTCCGCAACGCCTGGCAGCACTGCCAGAGGCAGGAAGCCAGCATCGTCATTGCGGCGCGCGCGGGTTATATGGGCGACGCGGTGATCTGCGAGCTCACCGACGATGGTCCGGGCGTACCGACCGAATATCGCGCTCAGATCTTCGAGCCCTTTTTCACGACTCGTTCCGGTGGAACCGGTCTTGGCCTATATATTGCACGCGAGCTGGCCGATGCAAACGGCGCGGCGCTCGAGTTGTTGCCGAAGTCACCCGGCGCGGTGTTTCGGATCACCCTCAAGCGCGCATTGACACCCGCTGCGGCGGCCTAGCGACACTCCCCCGGCTCCTTTCAATTACAACGACGCCATTTCATGTCTCGCAAAACCCGCGGTCAACCCAAAGTGCTCGTCGTCGATGACGAGCCCGACCTTCTCGAGCTGCTCGAAATGACTCTTTCGCGCATGGGGCTCGACACGTCGCGCGCCGAAACGGTCGGAGATGCGCAGCGGATGCTCGATCGGGAAGGGTTCGATCTCTGCCTGACGGACTGGAACCTGCCGGATGGCGAGGGGCTGCGGGTCGTCGAGCACATTACCCAAAAAGCGCTGGACGTGCCGGTGGCCGTCATAACCGCGTTCGGCAGTCCCGAGAACGCGGTGGCGGCGCTCAAGGCCGGCGCCTTCGATTACCTCGCCAAACCAGTCGCGCTCGAACAGCTTCGGGCACTGGTCAAGCAGGCGCTGAAAGTCCCGGAAAAACCGCAACCGGCGGGGACGAGCTATCAGTTGCTCGGCGAATCGTCCGCGATGCAGCAGGTTCGGGCGATGATCGACCGCCTTGCGAAGAGCCAGGCACCGGTATTCATCAACGGCGAATCGGGAAGCGGCAAGGAGCTTGCGGCACGGATGATCCATTTGAAGGGACCGCGCGCCGAGATGCCCTTCATCGCGGTGAACTGCGGCGCCATTCCCGAGAACCTGATGGAAAGCGAGTTCTTCGGCTATCGCAAAGGTGCGTTTACGGGCGCCGAGAGCGACCGGGACGGCTTCTTCCAGGCAGCAAACGGTGGCACGCTGTTTCTAGATGAAGTCGCCGACCTGCCGCTCGCCATGCAGGTCAAGCTGCTCCGCGCGATCCAGGAAAAGAAGGTCCGCAAGGTTGGCTCGACGACCGAAGACGCGGTTGATACGCGCTTGATCAGCGCCACCCACAAGAACCTGTCCGGCCTCGTCGACAACGGCGAGTTTCGCCAGGACCTCTACTACCGATTGCACGTGATCGAGCTTTCGATGCCGAGCTTGCGTGAGATGCGCGAAGACATTCCGCTCATCGCGAACGCGATCCTGGCGCGGCTTTCGCGCGGCAGTCCGGCGGGACTCGAAACCGAGGCGGTGGCGGCACTCGAGCGGTATCCGTTCCCTGGCAACGTGCGCGAGCTCGAAAACATTCTCGAGCGCGGGCTTTCGCTCGCCGCCGAGCCGCAACGGATAAGCGCCGATGATTTGCATCTCACGCCGGTCGCGGATGAGAGCGACACACCGATGCCCGCGGGGGAGAAGTGGCCGTTGCAGGATTATCTGGACCGCGTCGAGCGCGCGGCGATCAACGAGGCGCTCGAAAAGACGCGCTACAACCGGACAGCCGCGGCAAAGCTGCTCGGCATCACGTTCAGAGCGATGCGCTACCGGATGGAAAGGCTGGGCATCAAGTAGTCAAAGTCCCGCTTCTCCCTCTCATCTCCTATACCAAGGTTCCCGACTCCGCTACAGTGATTCCCGAACGCCGTGGCACTAAATTGACACCACGGCAAATCCATCCTATGACAACGGATGGCGAGCGGAGGGCCAACTGGCCACATTCACGAAGCGGAAACGTAAGCGCGACCCTCGCTGGACGGCACGAGTTCGCATCAACGGGCGAGAGATTACGAAGACCTGGGCGACGCTCGGCGCGGCTCAGTCGTGGGCGAAGGCGCAAGAG
>JBKPOL010000451.1:0-3359 GCA_046733075.1 Pseudomonadota bacterium
GCGCAGCGTCGCGAACGTGCGCACGACATCGTGGGTGGCTGGGTCGACGTGCTCCGCCGGCTGTTGGCGCCGGCCGCCGCCGATGACCACAGCTTTGCCACGAAGCTCCGGGTAACGCAACAGCTCCACGGATGCATAGAACGCATCCATGTCAAGATGCGCGATGACCGGCGCGGGTAGGTTCGTCAGAGGTTGCAGAACATCAATTCGAACTCTATGTCTTGATCGACGACGTTGCCGCGGTCCATGCCGGCCACTCCGATGAAGCGGATGTTCAGCGCGTACTTGTTCGCGCTGATTTCCGGCACGCACGGCAAATCGCGCTTCATCGTCAGCCGCAACAGCTGCGCGATCTTCGTGGTCGTCAGCATGAGCTGGAAGACGCCCCGATACGCCGTGTGCCGACTCGTCCGGCTGTTTTCGCGCAACAGGCGCAGCACGATCGCCGAGCCCGCACGAATGGGCTCGAACGGCTCGATCCATTGCGCGAGGTCGTCGCGTCGCGCCTCCGGGTGCTGATTGAGCCAGTAGTGATACGCCGGCAGGTCGAACTCGCAAACCCCACCCGGGATGGCGGCGCGCTGCTTTATAGCCATCAGCCACTCGCTCTCGCGCAGATGCATCCCCACCTTGCCTGCCTGAGCGAGCAGCGTCGTGTTTACCTTCTCGATATCGTTCATGAGCTTGCTGAGCGCTTCCCGGTCGATCTCGGGGTTGCTTCGAAGCGGGCCCAGGACCTGCTTCTGCCGCTCGAGCTCCTGCAGCAGGTCCGTCTTCAGATCCGCACGCGAGGCCACATCCGTGATCTCGAAAAGCGCGAGGAGTGCGGCGTGATGCTCCGGTGCGTGATCGCGCTCAGCGAAGTAACGCGCGCGCGCAAACAGATCCTCGAGTCGCATCAGTGTGCGAATGCGTTCGTTCAGCGGATGCTCGTAGCGAATCACGAATCGGTGACTACCGTTTGCCGGGAGCCGTCATTCTGCCCGAACGCCTGGGCGCCCGATCGCGCCGTGCGCTTCACGGGTGCGCTGCGGCCGCCAATTCCCGATAGTGCCGATCGAGCCGATCGATCTGCGGCAGGAGCGCCTCGCGCGGACCCGCGTTGTCGATGATGTCGTCCGCTTGTGCCAGACGCTCACTTCGTGCCAGCTGCGTCGCCATGATCCGACGCACTTCGTCAGCCGACAATCCGCTTCGCAACTGAACGCGGCGCACCTGCTCCTGCTCGGGACAGTCGACGACGAGGACGCGTGCGACGTGCTTGCGCGTTCCGCCGCGTTCGAGCAGCAGAGGAACGACGAGCAGCCCGTAAGGTCCGTGGAGGTTGGTTATGGCGTCTTCGAGTCGGGCGGCGATCAAGGGGTGCAGCAGCTGCTCGAGGTCCCGTCGAAAGATCGGATCGTCGAATGCACGCCGTCGGAGCGCGGCGCGGTCGAGCTCGCCGTCGGAACCCACGAATTCGGCACCGAGCGATTCCACCACCGCACGATGGCCTGCCTCGCCGCGACGGCTGATCGCGTGCGCAATCTCGTCGGCATCGAGGACGTCCGCGCCGCGCGCCGCGAACGCGGCCGCGACCGCGGACTTGCCGCTTCCGATGCCGCCGGTAAGCCCGATGAGGTAGGGCCGGCGCGATGAAGGCCGCACGCCCCTCCCGCTTGGTTGAATAACGCCGGTCTGACTCGGCTGCGACTCGCCCGCTGCGCTCACAAGTACCACCCCTTAATCAGCGCCGGTCCGAAAAAGAGGGCGATCGCTCCCGCAATCGCCAGGTACGGACCGAAGGCAAGCGGGACGTTATGGTCGCGGCCCTTGAAGACCATCAGCGTTATGCCGATCACCGCGCCGACGACGGAGGAAAGGAGGACGACGAGCGGCAGCATCGGCCAGCCGAGCCACGCTCCCAGCGCAGCGAGAAGCTTGAAGTCACCATGTCCCATGCCTTCCTTGCCGCGAATCAGCCGGAACAGCCAATAGACGATCCACAGCGCGAGATATCCGGCGACTGCCCCGATCACTGCGTCGCCGAGCGGAACGAACAGGCCGAAAAGATTCGCTATCAGACCCGCCCATACGAGCGGCAGCGTGAGGCTGTCGGGCAGGAGTTGTGTGTCGAAGTCGATGAACGTGAGCGCAATCAGCGTCCAGAGCAACACGCATGCAGCGACGCCCTTCCATGACAATCCGAAGCGCCAGATCGCGTAGGCGGCGAGCAGGCCGCCCAGCATTTCCACCAGCGGATAGCGTATGGAGATCGGCTTGCGGCACGCTCTGCACGCGCCGCGAAGCGCAAGCCACGACAAGATGGGAATGTTCTCGAGCGCGCCGATGCGATGGCCGCATTCGGGGCAGGCGGAGCGGGGTACGGCTAGGTTGTAGGCCGGTGGATTCTCCTCCGGGGGCGTTTCTCCGCGCAGTTCGGCACACTGCGCGCGCCAGTCGCGCTCCATCATCCTGGGCAGGCGATGAACGACGACGTTCAGAAAGCTGCCGACGCAAAGCCCGACGACGAGCGCGATCGCTGAAGCGGCGTAGGGATTCGCAAAGAGCGTCATCGTCCGCCAGGCTTGGCGAAGCGCGAACGATCCCGTCCGCGCCGGCAGCATTCGAGCGCCGCGAGGGCGCCGAACGGCGCGCCCTCGCGGCGGCCGTCCGCGAAACCTGCGGTCAAATCACCGCGCCGAGCTTGAAGATCGGCAGGTACATCGCGACGACGAGTCCGCCGACGACGACGCCGAGGAACACGATGATGATCGGCTCGAGCAGGCTGGAGAGAGCCGCCACGGCGTCATCGACTTCACGCTCGTAGAAGTCGGCGATCTTGCCCAGCATATTGTCCAGTGAGCCCGACTCCTCGCCGATCTGCGTCATCTGCAGCACCATCGGCGGGAAGATGTTGACCGCCGCCATCGCGTTCGTGAGGCTCGTGCCCGTGCTGACATCGGTTTGAATGCGCTTGGTGGCGGCGATGTAAACCATGTTGCCCGACGCGCCGCCGACGGCATCGAGCGATTCGACGAGCGGGACGCCCGCGGCGAACATCGTTTGCAGCGTGCGGGTCCACCGCGCGATCGTCGCCTTTTCCAGGATGCCGCCGACGACGGGGATCTTGAGCGAATACCGGTGCACGAGATAGCGAACGGTTTCCGAGCGCTTAATCGTGAGCCGGATCCCGACGAACGCCGCCGCGATCCCGATGAACATCGCCCACCAGTACTTCACGAAGAAGTCCGAGATGTCGATGACGACCTGGGTGAGGTACGGCAGGTTCGCGCCAAAGCTCGCGAATACGCTTTTGAACGCGGGGATCACGAAGATCATGATCACCCACGTGACGACGATCGCCACGACGACCACCG
>JBKPOL010000452.1:0-5609 GCA_046733075.1 Pseudomonadota bacterium
TGCGTTATCTAAGTCCGTCATGTTCTCTAAAGCGTGCGCTCGAACCGCCGCTAATGCAATGCGTCGGGTGTGCCCCTCCTGCAAGGAACCAGGCGATGTGACAAAAATGGTGAAATGGTGCTCCAGCCGCTGCGCGTTAATCGCGCGTACAACAAGCGTAACCACCCAGTGGTGCGGGAATCGTCATCTTTAGCGCGCAGCGTCAGGCGGAGGGACGAGTCGTTTCGTGGCCTGGTCGCCTTGTCCGCTGCAACCGTCAGGCCGGCGGGGGCCTAGCTCTGCAATCGAATTGCAGAATCGTCGACGACGGGCTCGCTGCGGCACCCTGCGATCTTAAGCAGCAATGTCACCTACAAACGTCCGACACGCGGTGCTGGCGAATCCCGAAACGGGCGAATAGCATCGGTTGCCTGTGTGGAAACGATTGGCGGGAGGTCGGAATGCAACACCCCTCGGCGTTGCGCGGATTTGTTGTGCTGGTCGTTGAAAACAATCCAAACGTTCTTGAAGCGACGAGCTACATGGTTGAAGCCGCCTTCGGCTGCAAGACTCTTGGGGCGTCGTCCTCCGCCGAAGCGGTCGCGCTGGTCGATGGGGGAAGTCGAGTTGATCTCGTCTTCTCGGAGGTAGTATTGCCGGGAAAAGACGGGTTCACGCTGGCCAAACTCGTCCGCGAGCGAATACCCGACCTGCCGGTGGTTCTAGCCACTGAATGCAGCGACGAGAGCGGCTCAATCTTGGACCGGGGATATGTCCCACTGCTTAAGCCGTACAGCGTTCAACAACTCGAAAGAGTATTTACCCAGTTGCTGTGCAAATCGCTTGGAAAATCTGAATCCAGCGGGCCCGCCGACGAAGTTGCGTCCGCCATTCCCGCGCGGACTTTAAAATTTGCCGGGGGAGAAACGCATAGCGCGTAAACCCAGGCGGCGGTAGACAATCTGGTCGTGCCGCAGACAACGAAACAAGCATGGCACGCGGTGAGCGTGGTCGGCGGGTCGGGAGCTTGTCCATTTGAACGTGGCGGCTGTACCAATCGTGCGTACTACATAGGCATAACGTACGGGAACCGACCCAACCAGCCGGTCGGCGTTCTCCCAAGCAGACGAGCCGCTTTATACACGCGCAATGCTACGGCTTCGGACATTGCGCGCCATTGTCGGCCCACGCCCTGATAAGGGCACCAAATTCTCTCTGGGTTCCGGGCACGGAAGTTCGAACTGCGCCTGGATTCCAGCCCCAGCCCACGAGCTCGTCTTCAGCCATATGGTGGACGATAGCGGTGAGCGACTTGCCGCCGTTGCGCGTTGGATCCTTGATTTGCTCGCAAATCTCCCCAAGCGAGCGGCCAATCCATGCCATCTCGATTGGCGCCAACAACCATTTGGGATTGCCGGGTACGCGCTCGAAGTTCTCAGCTCCGTGGCAGGTCAAGCAGCGCATGCCGCTCGCGCCCATCCCGCCGACGCCGCGCTCCACGGGTGGCTCGTGCACGCGCATCGCTTCGCCCTGCCGGGGATGATCGTCCGCGGGATGGCAGTTGAGGCAACGCGGATGGGTGATGACCTTGCCCGCTTCCTGGAAGAGTGCGACGCCACGCTTCTCCTTGTCGGTGATCTTGTCGAAGGCGGATACCGGAGCGAGACCGCTTTGCTCGGCATACGCCGATCCTGCGAAAAGAAACGCAATGAGCAGGCGCGTCATACGGCGAGAATCCGCGCGAAGGGAAGATGGCGGACGGTCTGGCCGGTGAGCGCTCGCCATGCATTGGCTACGGCCGGTCCGATAGGGGGCACGCCCGGTTCACCCACGCCGGTAGGCGGCTCGGCCGAGGGTACGACGACGACATCGACTCGGGGCATTTCGCCAATACGCAGCATGCGGTAGTCGTTGTAGTTGGCCTGCATGACACGGCCCTCATTGAGTGTGATCTCGTCAAAGAGGATGGCGCCAAGACCAAAGCCGATGCCGCCTTCCATCTGTGACTTCACATTGTCGGGGTTCACAGCGACGCCGCAGTCGACCGCGCACCACACGTGCTCAACCTTCGGCAATCCGTCGCGGCCGCGCGAAACTTCGGCAATTTGCGCGACATAGCTTTCGAACGATTTGTGCACGGCAACTCCGCGCGCACGTCCCGCATCCAATGTGGAAGCTTTCCAGTTAGCGGCTTCGGCGACGGCGCGCAGGACGCCCGCTTCGCGCGGATGGTCCTTTAGAAGAGCCAGTCGCCCCGCAACGGGATCCTTACCGCTTGCCGCGAGCAACTCATCGATGAAAGTCTCCTTCGCGTACGCGGTATGTGTATGTCCGACCGAGCGCCACCACAGGATCGGCACACCTACGTCCATGGTACGTGCGGAAACGCGCACGTTCGGCACCGTGTAGGGAAGATCGCTCACCCCTTCGACGGTCGTTGGATCCACGCCGTCGGTCATCATCGCCTCGAATGCGGTGCCCTTGATAATCGACTGCCCGACGACAACGTGGTCCCACGCGGCGATGCTGCCGTCCTTGTCGAGCGCGCCACGCACACGGTGCACGATGAGTGGTCGGTAGCGCCCGCCGCGCATGTCGTCTTCGCGCGTCCACATCAGCTTGATCGATGCCTCGCGCCCCAGTGCTTTCAGCGCAGCCGCAGCCTCCGCTGCGACGTCTCCCGTGGGCTGCGCTCGCCGCCCGAAGCTGCCGCCGGCGAACAGCACGTTTACCTTGACCTTTTCGAGTGGCAAGCCCATCGAGTCCGCGATCACCTTATGATCGACTCCGGGAAACTGGCATCCGTACCAGGCTTCGACGGAACCGTTCCTGAGTTCGATCGCGCAATCCATCGGCTCGAGCGGTGCGTGCGCAAGATATGGGAACACGTACTCGGCCTCGAAGACACGCTGCGCCTGCTCCAGCGCTTGACGAACATTGCCACGGCTTGTCGCCGTAACGTCCGGCGCCTGCGCCGCAGAGCGGTAGATGGCGATCAACTCCTCGCTGCTTCGACGCTCGGTGCCGGACTCGTCCCACTCCACCCTCAACGCTTCACGCGCTTTCTTCGCCGCCCAAAAGCCATTCGCGTATACCGCTACGCCTTGCGGAATCGTCTTTACGTCCACGATGCCGCGCACCCGCCGAGCGGCAGAATCATCGAAGGAGATGACCTTGGCGCCAAACCGCGGAGGATGACTGACCATCACCGTGAGTGCGTCCGGCCGCTGCATGTCGATGGTGAAGATCGCTCGACCGGTCGATTTCGCTCCAGCGTCCAGCCTCGGCAGTTGCTTACCGATAAGGATGAAGTCCTTCGGACTCTTGAGTGTCACATCCTTCGGCGGCGTTTGACGCGCCGCAACTTCGGCGAGCTCACCGAACGTGCTCTGACGGCCGGACCCGGCGTGTCGCAAGACGCCCTGCTTGACCGCGATCTCAGATGCCGGCACTTTCCACGACTCCGCCGCTGCCGCAACGAGCATTGCGCGCGCCGTGGCGCCGGCTCTGCGCATCTGTTCATACGAGTTCGCCACGGCGGTGGACCCACCGGTGCCCTGTACGCCAAAGGCGAGGTTCTTGTACAGATCGTTGTTCGCCGGAGCCCCCTCAGCGCGCATCTGCGACCAGTCCGCGTCCAGTTCCTCCGCCACGAGGGTCGCGAGGCCCGTGTAAGGTCCCTGTCCCATCTCGAGGTGTTTGATCAGCACCGTCACAGTGTTGTCGGGCGCGATCTTGACGAAGCCGGTTGCATCGACCGTCTCAACGCCGGCGGCGCGAAGCACTGCCGCTGCGCCCGAGGCTAGGGCGAAGGCATCGAAACCCACGACGAGACCGACCCCGACACCGCCGCTGACGCGGAGGAAATCGCGTCGCGAGATCGACTTGCGTGCAATACGCTTGAGGATGTGCATAGGTCAGGCCCTAAGAGTTCTTGCAGCCTCGTGAATAGCTGCACGAATACGAACGTAAGTGGCACACCGGCACAGGTTGCCTGCCATTGCGCGATCAATGTCGGCGTCGGTGGGCTTCGGAATCTCGCTCAGCAGCGCCGCGGCGGACATGATCTGACCGGATTGGCAGTAACCGCACTGCGGTACATCCAGTCGCACCCACGCCTGTTTGACGGCCTCGCCGGCCGGCGTGTGTAGTGCTTCGATCGTGGCGACTTCGGCGTCTTGCACCGAGGCAATCGGCGTCACGCAAGCGCGGCGGGGCTGCCCGTTCACGTGGACGGTGCACGCGCCGCACTGGGCAACGCCGCACCCGTATTTGGTTCCAGTGAGTTTGAGTTCGTCGCGCAGGACCCAAAGAAGCGGCGTATCCGAATCGGCATCGACGTTCACCCTTTTGCCATTCAAAGAAAAACTCACCATTGACGATCTCCAGTCGAAAAATTCGCGCCGAAGGAGAGGAACCATTACGGCACGCCAGGCTTAGTCCTTCATTGTAAGTTTAGGTAACGTGCGTGTGAGAGAGTTCATGGCAACGACGAAACAACGCGTTCTGATGGTGGGATACGTCCGTGTCGCGCTGTCCTTGGTTTCTCCGAAGAAACGCAGTAACGCTTCGCCGAGCAAACCCGAACGTCATGCCACGGGGTGAGAAGGCCAGCGACCTCTCTTGGCAGCCACCTCGCCGGACGCCTAGATCTCTGCGACGAGCTTGGTGCGAAACGAACGTGGGCGAGCGGGGTAGGCAACGATGCGGATCCTGGCATCCCAGCTCGTCCTGCGCCTCTTAAAGTCGCTGCCACTGACGTTTCACGATGCTTAAGCGCCCTGGCGCTGATTCGAGCTGGATGGCATGCGTGCGATCGTTACCTAAGGATAGGGGCCCTTGGGCGCCGCATTCGTTGCAGAAGAGAGCCAACATCCGACAGTCCTGTTCGACCTCGGTAACGTTTAGGTCATCGCTTGTGCAAAAGGGACAGTCAAGTGGCTTTTCCATCGCTTGACGCATACTTGCGCGCTTAGGTGCCTCGACGTTGGTATTGGGAACGGACGCCTGGACGGCGGCAGTTCTCACGGGTTCCATAGGCGTCGACTCTATCGCCACGCGCGCAGGTGACATCATCACTGCAGGTGCGTTGTCCCCACGTTCGCTTATCGGTTGTGACACGACTTTCCACGCGTCCGGCGGCGCCGCACCCATGTGGTACGCGGCATAGGCACCGGCGATTAGGATCGCCGGGATGGCAACCAACAGCAGACGCCACCCCGCTCGCGACTCTGACGCCATGCACAGGGGTTCGGTAACGGTTGACGCCACGGCCACGTTCCCTGGAGTTGCCCAAGACAACGTGGGCGCACCGGCTGACGACACTGGCGTTGCCTCGGTAGTGAATAACACCGGATACGTCGCGCCGCACTTGTAGCAGTTTGGGGCAGCCTGATCATTAACCGCATCACATTGCGGGCACGGCTTCAGCTGCAGCGGCGAGGCACAATCGTTGCAGAACTTGGCGCCAGGTGGATTGCGGTGGTCGCAGAAGGCGCACATCCTGTCGCCAAAATAGGCGGCGCGCGCGGCGAAGGTCCAATGAGGCGGGCATGGCGCACCCATACGGCATTCTAAGCTCGCAAGGGTTAGCACCGCGAGCGCGTGCCCGGGTGACTACACCTTCGGTG
>JBKPOL010000453.1:0-4988 GCA_046733075.1 Pseudomonadota bacterium
GTACGTGTCGAGGAGCCGATCGGGCCCGTGCCCGTGGAGCACGTAATGGAGCTTCCACGCGAGGTTATCCGCATCCTGCACACCGCTGTTCGCGCCGCGTGCGCCGAACGGCGACACCACGTGGGCGGCATCACCTGCAAAGAACGCGCGGCCATGACGAAAGTGATCGAGCCGCGTGCACGAGAACGTGTAAACGCTGCACCAGACGAGCTCGAACGCGGCATCATCACCGAGCATCGCGCGAATGCGCGGAATGACGCGCTCGGGTTGCCGCTCGGCGACGGGATCCGCATCCCAGCCGAGCTGGAAGTCGATTCGCCAGACGTTGTCCGGTTGCCGATGCATCAACGCCGAGCCATTGCGATGGAAGGGCGGATCGAACCAGAACCGTCGCTCGACCGGCAGGTCCGCGCGCATGCGGATGTCGGCGATCAGGAACCGGTCGCGAAACGTCTGGCCGCTGCACTTCAACCCGAGCATCTCGCGTACCGCAGACCGGGATCCGTCGCAGGCGACAACGTAATCGCAGCTCAGCCGGTAATTGCCGTCGGGCGTCTCGACAGTCAGGACCGCGCAGTCCGGGGAGACGTCCACGCCAACCACCTTGTTCTTCCAGCGCATCTCTACGTTGTTCTGCGCGAGCGCGTGGTCGTACAGGAACCCCTCTGCGTAGTACTGCTGGAGATTCACGAATGCCGGATGGCAATGGCCGGTTTCGGGAAGCAGGTCGAACGCGTAGATCAGGCGATCGCCGAAGAACACCTTCCCTGTCTTCCACGAGACCCCGTGCGCCGCCATGCGGGCGCCGCAACCCAGCCGATCCCAGATCTCCAGCGTGCGCTTGGCAAAGCAGATGGCTCGCGATCCGTTCGACAGCTTGTCGTCCTCGTCGAGCAGCAGTACCGGCGTGCCGTAGCGAGCGAGATCGATCGCGAGCGTGAGGCCGACGGGTCCGCCACCGACGACGATCACAGGACGATGAGGAACGTCCGATGTCCCGCACTCCGGCGGCGCGGAATAGGGCAGTGCAAGCGTCTGGTAGTCGATCGTCATCGCGAACGATGGCGTGCCGTTCGCGCCGATCGCTAATCGGCAAGCGCCTGCCACATCTCCTGATCCCGTGCGGCGGTCCAGATCCGCGGATGCGGATGCGCAGTCGCTTCATCGTACGCGCGGGTAACGTCGAAAGGCAGGCAATGATCGAAGATCACCCAGTGGCCGTAACGGGGGCGCAGCTCGGCGTATGTGTCGGAGTAGATCGCACGGAGATCCTTGCCGCTTCGGGCGCCTTCCGACACGGCAGCATAGAGCTCGCGGACGAATGCGCGCGTGTTGGCAAGGCCTTCGGCGATCTGTGTGCGATCGGTCAACGCCGGGCCGCGGCCGGGAACGAGCTTCTCCGGGTGGAGTGCCTCCAGCGCGTCGAGCGTGTCGGGCCAATCCTCGAAATACGCATCGCCCGCGTAGGGTGTCGCGCCATACTCGACGAGGTCGCCCGAGAAGAGCGTGCGCTCCTGCGGCAGCCAGGCGATCGTGTCGCCCTTCGTATGCCCGCGGCCGACCTGCATGAGCTTCACTTCAAGCTTGCCGAGCCACAGCGTCATTTCGCCGCGAAAGGTCATCGTTGGCCATGTCAATCCCGGAACGCTTTCGACGGCGCGGAAGAGGCGGGGAAAGCGCTCGATCTCGCTTTGCATGTCTTGCGCGCCGCGCTCGACGATCAGGTCGTACGTGTCCTGGCTCGCAATGATTTCCTGCGGGGCATAACCGGATGCGCCGAGAACGCGCACTGCATGATAGTGCGTGAGCACCACATACTTCACCGGCTTGTCGGTGACGCTCCGTATGCGCGCGAGTACATCCTGCGCCATGACCGGCGTCGCCTGCGTGTCCGCGACGAGGACCGCGTTGTCGCCGACGACGATGCCGGTGTTGGGATCACCTTCCGCCGTGTACGCATAGGCGTGCTCGGACAGGCGATCGAAGCTGATCGTCTTCTCCTGCACGTCCGCCTGAGATGCAAATGCCTTCTTCATGGCAACTCCCGTTGCGCCCGTCCATATTCGTTATTATGCGTCACTGCGCTCCGAGCCGAAGGTCACCGCCATGTCCGATCACCTGCTAGTCGAAACGCGCGATCGTGTGGGTCTTCTGCGCATCAATCGGCCTTCCCGGATGAACGCGCTGAACGACGACCTCGCGCGTGATATATGCAACGCGCTGTTTGCGAACGATGCCGATCCGGCCATCGGCTGCAACGTGATCATCGGCAGCGACAAGGCATTTGCCGCGGGCGCGGACATCGGGGCAATGGCCGAGTGGGATTACGCGAAGGTCTACGCCGACGACTACATCACGAAGGATTGGGAAGGCATCCGAAGGGTGCGCAAGCCGGTGATTGCCGCAGTGGCCGGTTATGCACTGGGCGGAGGGTGCGAGCTCGCGATGGCCTGTGACATCATCATCGCCGCGGATACCGCGAGGTTCGGGCAGCCCGAGATCACCATCGGAACGATGCCGGGGTTCGGGGGCACGCAGCGTCTCCCGCGCGCCGTGGGCAAGGCGAAGGCGATGGAGTGGTGCCTGACGGGACGCATGATCGATGCGGAGGAGGCGGAACGCAGCGGTCTCGTGGCGCGTGTCGTGCCCGCAGCGAATCTGGAAAGCGAAGCGCTCGCCACCGCTGCAAAAATTGCATCCTTCTCGCTGCCCGTCGTGCTGAAGATCAAGGAAGCGATCAATCGCGCATACGAGTCGTCGCTGTCGGATGGTCTTGCCTTCGAGCGACGGGAATTCCACGCAACCTTCGCACTCGACGACCAAAAGGAAGGCATGCGGGCGTTCGTCGAAAAGCGCAAGCCGCACTTCCGCAACCGTTAGACCGCGCGACGTGGGAACCGCGGCCGGCGTGAGCAACGCGCATCCCGGTGGGGACGCGCAGGCCGTTCCGCCCCGCCTCCGGGAGCCCATCCGCCGCTGGCTGGCGGAGCACCGCGACGAAGCGGAGGGTTTCCTCGCCGCATTGGTCCGCGACCCTTCCGACAATCCGCCGGGCGACTGTGCGCCGCATGCGGCGAAGGCCGCTGCGCTGCTCGAGGCGATGGGCCTCGACGTCGAGCGTCACGTCGTGCCGCAGGAAGAAGTGGTTGCGCATGGCATGCGCTCATGCACGAACCTCGTCGTGCGCGCGCGCTTTGGAACCGGCGCCGGCCCGACGATTGCCCTCTGCGCGCATGGTGACGTCGTCCCGCCC
This sequence comes from Pseudomonadota bacterium, assembly GCA_046733075.1. Classification (GTDB taxonomy): domain Bacteria; phylum Pseudomonadota; class Gammaproteobacteria; order Burkholderiales; family Casimicrobiaceae; genus VBCG01. The sequence goes on from JBKPOL010000453.1 coordinate 3,254, forward strand.
GGTGAGCACTGGACGCACGATCCTTATGGGGCCGAAGTGAGTGACGGTGTCATGTATGGTCGCGGGGTCGCCGTCTCGAAATCCGACTTCGCGACGTATGCGTTCGCGCTTCGCGCGCTGCGCGCAGCGGCCGCGGAGGGCGTCGAACTCGACGGGACGGTCGAACTGCACTTCACCTACGACGAGGAAACGGGTGGGGAAATCGGTCCCGCGTGGCTGCTCTCCCATGGCGCGACGGCGCCCGATTTCGCGATCGCGGCCGGCTTCTCGTACGCGATCACCACCGCCCACAACGGCTGCCTGCATCTCGAGGTGGAAGTGCTCGGACGGTCGGGCCATGCCGCGGAGCCCGAGCGCGCTGTCGATGCGCTCGAAGCGACGAATGCGATCCTCACCGGTCTCTACGCGCTGCGAACGACGTACGCCGACATCGTCTCGAACGTTCCCGGCATCCGGCATCCGACGCTCGTCGTCGGGTTGATCGAGGGCGGCATCAACACCAATGTCGTTCCCGACAGGGTGCGCCTGCGTCTCGACCGGAGGATCATTCCGGAGGAGGCGCCTGCGGAGGTCGAAGCGACGCTCCGTCGGCGCATCGAAATGCTTGCTGGCTCGTGGCCGGGGATCAGCGTCAACGTGCGCCGCGTGCTGCTCGCATTGCCGTTCGTGCCGATCCCCGGACAGCAGAGGCTCGTCGAAGCGATTTCGCGCGGCGGCCGCGAAGTGTTCGGTCTGACCTTGCCGGCACACGGCGTCCCGATCTACACCGACGCCCGTCATTACACCGCCGCCGGGATCCCCACCGTGCTCTACGGAGCCGGTCCGCGTACGCTGGCCGAAGCCAATGGCCATCGTGCCGACGAGCGCCTGCGCCTCGACGATCTGCATCGTGCAACGGAGGTGGTCGCGCTCGCCCTTTGCGATCTGCTCGAGTCGGCCGATTCAAGCGCCACGCGCGATGAATGATGGGCGCGTCCGCTTTGCGCCCTCATGATCGCCGTGAGCTACGCGCATCTGCCGAGGCTCGTCTGCGCGCTCGGCATTGCGCAAATCATCTCATGGGGAACGCTGTTCTATTCGATCGCGGTTCTCGGTCCGCCGATGGCGCATGCGCTGGCGGTCAGCGACGTGGCGCTCTACGGCAGCTTCACCGCAGGACTGTTCGTGTCGGGGATCGCATCGCCGTGGGTCGGCCGGCGGATCGATCGCTACGGCGGCAGGAGCGTCCTCGCTGCGGGGTCGGTGCTGGGCGCGATCGCATGCGCACTGCTCGCAAGCGCGATGAACGCCGCCATGCTACTGCTCGGATGGCTCGTCGCGGGTCTCGCGATGGCCGCGTGTCTGTACGATCCTGCCTTCGCGACGCTTTATCGCGTGTCCGGACCCGCGTATCGCCGCTCCGTGACGGCACTGACCTTGTTCGGCGGCTTTGCGAGCACGGTCTTCTGGCCCTTGTCACAATACCTGCTCGAAACGCGGGGCTGGCGCGTCGCATTCGCCGTCCATGCCGCGCTCAACGCACTCGTCTGCATACCGTTGCACCTGATGTTTGTGCCGCGCGCGACGTGGGCCGCGACGACGGCGCCTGGCGCCGCAACCGGCGCAGACCCGGCTGCGCGGCGCGAGGCGTTCGCCTGGATTGCCGCCGCGTTCGCGCTCGCGGCTTTTCTCGCGTCGGCCATTTCCGCCCATCTCGTCGTGCTGCTTGCCGCCGGCGGTCTGGCCGCCCGTGATG
>JBKPOL010000454.1:0-6094 GCA_046733075.1 Pseudomonadota bacterium
GAAACTCGGCAGCGCAAAGAAAATGAGCAGAGCGAGCGTGATTGCGGGCGTTGCCCGGATCAGGCTGACGTACGCCGCCACCGCATTGGACAGCAGCGGAACACGGCGCCAGCGAATGATCGCCAGAAGCAGCCCCAATGGGACGCCGACTGCAATCGCGAGGATCGATACGAGCGCCGTGACGGCGGCGCCCTCGAGCAATAGCGGAAGCGAAGAAAACAAGCGGTAGCGGGCAGGAAGAGCTACCGCTGTCGAATCAGAATGTCGGGTCGACCTTCTCCGGCAAATCCTTGAACGTCACCTTCAGCCACTTCTGCTGCAGCTCGGCCAGCTTCCCGTTCGCCCGCACCTTCTGCAGGAAGCCGTTCAGGAAGTCGAGCATCTCCTTGTTGCCTTTCTTGACGGGCCAGCCGACGTACGAGGGACTGTTGACGACCGGCTGCCCCATGGCGAATACGCCGGGCCGCTCCGCCATGACCGCCACGAGACTGATTTCTCCGTTCACCACGTAGTCGACGCGTCCCGTCGCAAGGTCCTGGTACGCCTCGGGATAGGACGCATATTGAACGACCTTGCCGAGCTTGCCGCCCGTCTTCGTCAGCATCGCTTCAAGCTCAGGCAAGCGCGCGAACAGCACGCTTCCCGACTGGACGCCAACCGTCTTGCCGGACAGATCCTTGACGCTGTTGATGCTGTTGTCGTTCGCGCGCTTCAGGTAGTAATGCGTGTTCGCCGCGATCGGCATCGCGAAATCGAACGCCTTTGCGCGCTCCTGGTTGATGAGCGCACCCGTCACGGCCGCATCGTACTTTCCGCTGCTGACGCCCGCCAGCAGCCCCGTCCACGGCAGGATCTCCTGCCGCAGATCGAACTTGGCCTCGGCCTTCATCAGCTGGAACAGCTCGTTGTCCAATCCCGCCGGCTTGCCGTCCTGCATGAATTCGAACGGTCGATAGTCATCCTCGGTTGCGACGACTACGGGTTGCTTGTTCTTGATCTTGTCCTGGAGACTCTGCGCTTGCGCGACGTTTCCGAATTGAGCGCTCGCCAGAAGCAGCAGCGCGGACACGGCGAACGATGATGAAAGCAAGCGACCGAAATTCAGCGAAAGAACACGCATGGACCGTCTCCCTCGACTATGCGAGCGGGCAGTATTCCACCCACCATGGGCAATGTCAAAACAGCGGCTGCACGTAGCGACGGCATCCGCGAGCTTGTCGGAACGTCAGCACGGAGCGCTCTGCTCGGCAACCGGGTTGTGCCATCCCTCGGGTCCACGAAACACCTGGTTCGCTGCCGCGGGCCCCCACGTCTCCGGTTCGTACGCGTAGGGCGCTGTTCCGCCGCCGAGGACCGGATCGACGACGCGCCACGCAGCATCGACGGCAGAGTCGCGCGTGAACAGCGATGTGTCGCCGCGCATCGCGGCAACGAGCAGTCGCTCGTACGGAGATTTCTCGCCGGTCGGCTGGTGGCGTGCAACGAGCTCGACGGGCTGCCCGCGCATCCGCTCCCCGGCCGCCTTGACGCGAACGCCGGCCGATATGAGCACCTCCGGGCTTAGGCGAAAGCGAAAGTAATTCGACATCGACGGCGGAACGTCATCGAAGATCGCAAGCGGCGGGCGCTTCAAGTCGACGATCACTTCGGTTGCGGTAATGGGCAGGCGCTTGCCTGCCCGGATGTAAAACGGGACACCCGACCATCGCCACGTGTCGATGAGAAGGCGGAGCGCAACGAACGTTTCCACGTCCGAATCCCGCGCAACGCCGCGTTCGTCACGATAGCCGGCATATTGGCCGCGAACAACGTCGCTGGGATTGAGCGGCCGCATCGCGCGAAAGAGGCGGAGCTTTTCCGCATGCATGGTCTCGGCGTCCTGTGCGGCCGGCGCATCCATCGCGAGCAGTGCGATGACCTGCAGCAGGTGGTTCTGCACGACGTCGCGAGTGGCGCCGACCTCCTCGTAGAAGCTGCCGCGGCCCTCGACACCGAAGCGTTCGGCCATCGTGATCTGCACGCTGTCCACGAAGCTGCGATTCCAGATCGGCTCGAGCAGCGTATTGGCGAAGCGAAAGTACATCAGGTTCTGCACCGCCTCCTTGCCGAGATAGTGGTCGATGCGAAAGATTGAACTTTCCGAGAACACCTCGTGCAGCGTCGCGTTGAGCGCGAGCGCGGACGCGAGGTTGCGCCCGAACGGCTTCTCGACGATCACGCGTGCATTCGTCGCGCAGCCGGAAGCTGCAAGACCGCGCGCAACGGGACCGAACATGCTGGGTGGAATGGCGAGGTAATGCAGCGGCCGTGACGCCGAGCCGAGTGCTGCACGAAGACGTAGGTAGGTTGCAGGGTCCTGGTAATCGCCAAGGACGAAGCGCAACTGCGCCAAAAGCCTGGCGAAGGCGTCTTCGTCGAGGCCTCCGTGGTTTACGAGGCTTTCACGGGCGCGCGCACGCAACGTGTCGAGGGACCCATCCCCGCGAGCGATGCCGACGATGGGCGCCGTAAGTTCGCCGGCGCGGATCATCGCCTGGAGCGCGGGGAAGATCTTCTTGTAGGCGAGGTCGCCGGTGGCGCCGAAGAGGACGAAGGCGTCGGAGTGCCGGGAGGTCATTCGATCATTCTTTCCGCGGCGATGTGCCGGCGACCGGCATATGCGCAGGAGCACGCCGCGCAGGCGGCTCCATGTGCATCGATCGCATGACGAATGAGTCGCGGCGGGGAGCCACTATACCGCGGGTGGCCGGCCCGGCTCGCCCTGACGGGTAAGGTTCGTCATGGCCCCTGTTCACCTCGCCATGTGGGTGCGCCTCGTCGTGGTCTGTGGAACGACTTCCATCCCGCGTTGGGACGGTCTATGCAAAGACTTCGGGATTGCCTCGCCCGCGGCTTCGGCGAGACCGCAACGGACCGAGCGGCCCATGCACACAAGTGCGTCGCATAATATCCACCGCATGGACGCCGGGATTCACGCACCGCCACGACGTGGGAACGCAGTCGAACGCCTGCGCAAGCGGCACATGTTGCAGCGAATCGCCGACGATGTTTCGGGCGCGATCGTCGTCGGTGCCATATGGCTGACGGTGTTCCTGTTGCTACTGCCGCTCGTGATCACGTTCTCCATGTCGTTCGATGCGCGCGACTACCTCGGCGCGTTCCCTCCGCCGTCGCTCTCGCTTCGCTGGTACGCGAAGTTCTTCTCGGACTCGTATCTGCTCGAGGGGTTGAAGACGAGTCTGCAGATCGCGACGCTTACCGCGCTTGCTTCGACGTCGTTGGGCCTTGCCGCGGCGGTCGCGCTCGAGCGCCTGCCGAGCCGCTACGCGCAGCCGCTGATCTCGGTTTTCCTGTCGCCGCTCATCGTGCCGGGCGTCGTCATCGGTTTCGGGCTGCTGATCTTCTATGCGCGCACCGGCGTCGACAGCACGTTCCTGCGACTATTGGGCGGACACGTGCTGATCACGTTTCCCTACGCGATCCGCACCGTGCTTGCGGCATTGGGCGGCATCCGTGGCTCGTTCGTCGAAGTGGCGCAATCCCTCGGTGCAAGTCCGACTCGCGCATTCTGGACAGTCACGTTTCCGCTGGCTCGAACCGGAGTCGCCGCCGGCGCGATCTTCGCGTTCGTGTTCTCGCTCGATGACGTGGCGGTAAGCATCTTCCTGTCGGATCCGCACCGCTACACGCTGCCGGTGGCGCTCGTCAGCATGCTGCACGCGAACTTCGACCTCACGATCGCGGCCGCCGCCGTTCTGATCATCGGCGCCTCGATTGCGCTGATGTTCCTGCTCGACTGGCTCGCCGGGCTCGATCGGGTCATCGGTTCCGGCTACCATAAGCCGTAGCAATGGCAACACCCGTTCTCGAAGTTCAGCACGTCAGCCGCCGCTACGGCGACACGCCTGCGGTCGTCGATATCTCCTTCGACGTGCAAAGCGGCCAAATCCTCGCACTGCTCGGTCCGAGCGGTTGCGGCAAGACGACAACGCTGCGAATGATCGCGGGATTCGTCGAGCCGGACGAAGGCACCATTGCCATCGGCGGGCGTGATATGCGCGGCGTGCGGCCGCACGAGCGCAGCGTAGGTCTCGTCTTCCAGGATTACGCGCTGTTTCCGCACCTGACCGTCGCACAGAACGTCGCGTACGGCCTGCGGCAACGCGGCGATTCGCGGGACGAGACCGCGCGCCGCGTACGGGAAATGCTCTCGCTCGTGCGCCTCGAGGGATTCGTCGATCGGCGTCCGACGGGTTTGAGCGGTGGACAACAGCAGCGCGTCGCACTCGCACGCGCGATGGCGATCACGCCAGACGTGATGCTCCTCGACGAGCCGCTGTCGGCGCTCGACGCCAAGCTGCGGCAGCAACTGCGCTTCGAGCTCAAGCAGATCCTGCAGGCGGCGCATTGCACGACGTTGATCGTGACGCACGACCAGGAGGAGGCGATGAGCCTAGCCGACGAGATCATCGTGATGGATCAGGGGCGCGTCCTGCAGCAGGGCTGCGCGGCAGCGATCTATCATTCGCCGCGCACGCGCACCGTTGCGGAATTCATCGGCCGGACGAACTGGTTCGAAGGAAAGCTGGGGCAGGGACTCACGCCGGGGTTCCATGAATTCATGGCGGCCGAGGGCCGGTTCATCGTGCGCTCGGACGGATTGGTGAACGGAGGGAGCGGCCAGTTTTGCGTACGACCGGAGCGCCTGCGCCTCTTGCCAGCGGATGCGCTCCCAAGCGAAGAGCTGAACATCGTAAGCGGAACCTCGATGGGCGCCGTGTACCTCGGTTCCGAAATTCATCACGCGGTCGCGCTCGATTCGGGCCGAACGCTCATCTGTGTCGAGCAGAACCGCGACCAGTCGCTTCCCGCCCCGGGAACGCGGATCACGATCGGCTTCCGTCCGGCCGATTGCATTCTCACGGGCTGACTGGAAGTCCATGCCATCCACTACGGCCAACGGCGTGCGCACCTATTACGAGGTGACCGGCGACGGACCACCGTTGCTGTTGATCGCGGGCAACGGCATGGATCACACGGCATTTCGTGATCAGGTGCCTTCGTTCGCCCGCGATTTTCGCTGCGTCACGTACGACCTGCGCGGCATCGGTCAGTCGGACGTCCCGGAAAGCGGCTACACCGTACCGGACATGGCGCGCGATGCGCTCGCATTGCTCGGCACGCTCGGCTTCCCTTCCGCGCACATCGCTGGGTATTCCCTCGGCGGCGCAATCGGCCTGCAGATGGCCATCGATGCGCCGGAGCGTGTGCAATCGCTGTCGCTCTATTCGACGTTTTCACACGTCGAGCCGTATCTGCGCAGGCGCTACGAGATCCTGCTGAAGATACTGATGGAGACGACGCCGGAACTGTGGGCGATGTTCACGGCGTTCAGTGCATTCGGCGCGGAATATATCAATGCGCACGACGACGAGATCGAGCGGGAGATCGCGTTGCGGGTCGCGCGCTGGCAAGGCCCGGATGCGCCATCGCAGATCGGCCTCGCCGGGCATTACCACGCGATCCTTGGGCATGAAGTGCGGGCGCGGCTCTCGGAAATCCGCTGTCCCACCTGGATAGCGGTGGGAAGCTCCGACCCCGTCACGCCTCCATCTTATGCGCACTATTTGGCGGACCACATCGCCGGGTCGCGTGTCTCGGTCTATCCGGGCGCGCCGCATCGGCTGCTCAATTTCACGCGGCAATTCACGGCCGACGCGCACGCGTTCCTGCGCGAAGCGAGCCGGAGCACGCATGACGCAGACCGGTGAGCGCCAGTGTCGTGGTGCTCCGCGCTCGCCCGGCGGACACCCATTCACGCACCCGAACTGCGGGGTGTATATTGAATCCACGCTCCGGAGATTCGCATGAGCGACCACCCGCAAGACACACCGATCATATCCGCAGACTCGCACGTGCTCGAGCCAGGCGATCTGTGGACGCGCGCGATCGGCCAGCGCTTCGGCGACGCGCTGCCGCGCATCGTCAGGGACTTCGAGGGCCACGAAGGGTCGTTCTTTTACCTGGGCCGTCCAGGAGAAGCGGCGCGGATCGACGAGCTCGTCAACGCGGTCGGTGACGATCAGCGCGTGCG
>JBKPOL010000455.1:0-4780 GCA_046733075.1 Pseudomonadota bacterium
CGGACGACGTGCGCAACCTGCTGATCCTGTCGGGTACCGAGCCTGAGCTCCGGCATCTGCTCGAGACGATCGACATGTTCGACATCGACTGGATGTCCGGCATGTCCGCAGGCGTGTTCACGCTGCAAAACGCCGATGTGAAGACGGTATCGCAGGAGCTCGACAAGCTGATCGGCGATCGCAACACCAGCCCCTTCACGGGGATTCTCCGCATCATTCCCATCGAGCGTATGAATGCGCTGCTCGTCATCTCGCCGAACCAGGCCTACATCGAGCAGGCCAGGAAGTGGATCGAGCGCCTCGACGCGGGAAGCGGCGAGGGAACGCGCTTCTACGTCTACAACCTGCAGAATCAGCGCGCTGAACGCGTTGCGCCGCTGCTGCAGCAGGCATTCACCGGACGCACGACCGAAGCGGCGGGTGCCGGTCCTCCTACACTCGCACCGGGAACGCCGGCTGGGCAGATCGTTTCGCCGCCATCGTTTACGACGCAGCCGACGATCGCACCGAATACGCCCGCACAGGCCGCGCTGCAATCGTCGCCTTCCGCGACAGCGGTAGCGAGCGCCGGCGGCGCGGCGGCACGTCCCATCGGCGGTGAAGGCGTCGGTGTGGTGCGCAACATCCAGGTGGTCGCCGACAAGGACCAGAACACGATCCTGATCGTCGCAACGCCGTCTGAGTATTCGATCATCGAGCAGGCACTGAAGAAGCTCGACGTCGCGTCGCGTCAGGTCATGATCGAAGTGACGATCGCCGAAGTGAAGCTGACGGACCAGCTGACGTTCGGCGTGGACTGGATCTTCAAGGGTGCGGCACCGGGCGGCCGCGGCAGCGGCGGCCTGTTCGTCCAGAACAAGCCATTCAATCCCGCGGTGCCACTGCCGACATCGGCGACGGGCGCCGTCGCGTCGGGACTCGCCGTGGCCGCTCAAGGCTTCAGCTATCTCATCAACAACGCCAACTTTCCAGGTGGCGTGCAGGCGGCGCTCAACCTGCTCGACAGCTACGGCAACACGAAGGTTATCGCGAACCCGCACATCGCGGCGCTCGACAATCAGAAGGCGACGATCAAGGCCGGCAATCGGATCCCGGTAAATCAGCAGACGATCGTGGGAAACACGACGAATGCCGTGACCACGACGTCGCAGTACATCGACACCGGCGTGCTGTTGCAGGTAATGCCTCACATCAACGAGGGCGGTCTCGTCACGCTCGACGTGCAGGCCGAGGTGAGCAGCCCCGGCACGCCCGACGTCGCCGGCGGCGCCCCTCCCATCGATACGCGGTCGGTGCAAACGCTGTTGTCGGTGCCGAGCGGCCAGACGATGGTGATGGGCGGACTGATCCAGGACACGAAGGGGAACACGAACAACGGGCTGCCGCTCCTCAATCGCATTCCGATTCTCGGCGGTCTATTCGGCACCGAGCAGCTGACCAACAGCCGTAGCGAACTCGTGCTGTTCATCACGCCACGCGTCGTCAACGACGCCGTGGACTACTCGCGCGTGATCGACGATCTGCGCCGAAAGATGGATCGTCTCGACAGCGTTTTCCCTCCAAATCCGAATAAAGTGTCGGGAAATCCCGACAAATGACGTTTTTTACCTGTTGCGGTTGCGCAACAGCCATGTGGTTCCAGCGAACGCTACTAGGGCGAGATTGACGATGAATGTCGGAATGGCTACGCTTTATTCACGGTTCGCGGCCTGCATGACCGTTGTACGATGGGCGATTTGGCGGGCGCGGGCAGAGGGAAGCGGGCAAACTAACCGCGTGTTTTGCGACGTTTTACGGCAGTTTGGTTCGGGAGATGTCGCCAAAGAACGACAGTGGTCGGCAGCTCACGCCACGGTATTTGCGGTTCTGCTGGGCGGGTGCGCGGCGGGTTCGGGTCTCGGCGGTCTGAATCCGGATGCGCCGGCCGACGTCAAGCGCGACGTCGTGACGGCGCGTGCGAAGGCCCGCTGGGATGCATTGATCAAGCTCGATGTCGCAGGCGCTTATACATTCCTGAGCCCGGCATCGAAGGCAACGATGTCGCTCGATCAGTACAAGGCGAAGCATAGGGTCGGCATGTATCGCGCGGTCAACGTGGATGGCGTCAAATGCGAAAGCGACACATGCACGGCCAACCTGACGCTCACCTATGACTTCGGGCGCTTCAAGGGCATGACTACGCCCCTTGTGGAAAAATGGATCATTACGCAAGGTCAGGCATGGTTCGTGGAATAGGGCTAACGGGGCGTTGCAAAAAGCCTACATGTGAGAATAGGGAAAACGCCAGTTTGTTTGTAATGAAAGACGAAACTGTATAAGATCGCAACGCTGTTGTTTCTAAAGTGATCACTTTAAACGGCAACTAACGGAGTCATCACCAACCATGAATATTTTTAAGAAGAAGTCGCTGTGCGCTGCGCTCGCCGGTATCGGCGCGCTCGGTGCAGCCGGTGCGGCGCAGGCGGTCAACCTGAACCCAGACGGTCTGGGCCAAGTGTTGATCTATCCGTATTACACGACGCGTACTACAGGTGCCACCGATTTGCGCGTCTACAACTCGCTGCTGTCGGTCGTCAACTCCACGGCGTCCGTGAAAGCCGTCAAGGTCCGCTTCCTCGAAGGCAAGAACAGCCGAGAAGTCCTCGACTTCAACTTGTTCCTGTCGCCGAAGGACGTGTGGACGGCGGGTGTGCTGCCGATGGGCGATGGCGCCGGCATCATCACTCAAGACCGGTCGTGCACGCTGCCCCGGATTCCTGCTGCGGGCAGGGCGTTCGTCAACTTTGCTTATGCGGGGCCGGGGGGCGATCTCGCGGGCTCGGGCCTCGATCGCACGACGGAAGGCTACGTCGAGATCATCGAGATGGCCACGTTCGATGACGCCTCCGATACCGCCGCCAACGTCACGCACATCAATGGCGTGCCGCCTGGCTGCGCGGATCAGACCGATGCACTCGCCGCAGCGGAAGCACTGCCGCCCGGCTTGACGGATCAGGACGGGCGCAGTGGCATCTTCGGCGGCATCACTCTGATCAACGTCCTTGATGGCTCCGCGTATACCGAGGACGCCGTCGCGCTGGACAACTTCTCCGACGTCGTGCTGTACACGAACGCCGGCTCGGTCCAGCCCGACCTGTCGCAGTCGAGCCCGCCCGTAAGCGTCCTGTTCGCGAACGGCTTCGTCTACAACTCGCTGTGGTCGGCAGCCACTGCGGACCCGGTCAGCGCCCTGCTGATGCACGACCACATCATGAACGAATTCGTGCTCGATAGGAACACGACTTCAGGCACCGACTGGGTCGTGACGATGCCGACGAAACGCTTCTACGTGTCGAACGGCACTGGCACGCCGCCGCGTCTGTTCCAGCGCAACTTCAACAAGACTGAGGGCGCGTGCGACGACGTCGACCTGAATATCTACGATCGCGAAGAGCAAACCACGTCGACGCCACTCGACTTTTCGCCGCCGCCGCCCACGCTATCGAACGCGGTGTGCTGGGAAGCCAACGTCGTCACGTTTAACGATTCGGACGTGCTGGGCTCGGCGAACCGCGCGAACGTGCCGGTGCCGTCAACGTTCGAGAACGGTTGGCTCGACATCGGTTTCTTCCCGAGCACCGTGACGGGCACTGTGCACACGCTGGCGAACGACGCCACGATCGTCACCGACATCTTCGCGAATTCGTCGGTCGGTCCCGCGACCTACGTCGGCTTGCCGGTCATCGGATTCGCGGTGCAGTCGTTCACGAACGGCGTGCTCAGCGTGGGCGGGCTGAACGTTCAGTCGACCTACGGCGGCAACTTCGTCCAGAAGGGCACGCGCTTAATCGATGCAGCGACGCCCTCGTTTCCGGCCACGCGGTAAGTCACCGAGGTAGTCGACAGGGCAGTGACGAACTTGAGCAGTCAGTGACGCAGGGCGGGACCCAAAGTCCCGCCCATTTTTTTCCGAGCCGTACAGACGTCGATAAAAAGGTCTTCAAGGACCCCGACACTAAGACGAAGTGAACCGTTTGTCTGCAGCAGTCGTCCCCGCGGCGGCGCTGCACAGGGAGAAACGTCATCACACAACATCCCATCCTGTATGTGGCGCAGGGCTTGCTCTGTGCTCTGGTGGCACTTCGCCGCCGATTTTCGAGGTAAACCCATGTCCATGAATCGTTCCATCAGCCGCGTGCTCGCCGCCGCGGTTGCATCCGCGGGATTCGCAGTGCCGTGGCCATCGATCGGCGCCACGCTTTCATGCACAAGCGCAAGCTTCAGCGCGTCTTCGGACGGCAATGGCAACATCACCGTGAACTGTACGCAGTCGGGCGGGACGGTGTCGCCGCCGCCAACAAGCCCGCCGCCGCCCACCACGCCGCCACCGCCGCCCGGCGGCACGATCTCCTGCGCGGGTTTCTCAGCCACGCACGTCATCGACATAGCCTGGGGTGCGCCCGCTTCGGCCGCACCGCGAGTGCTAACGTCGTCCAACGGCGGCTTCGGCAACAACCAGATCGTCGTCGCGCGCTTCACCACGCCTGCTACGACGGCAGCGGGTGTGTTTGCCGTCATCAAGTCCGCCGAGTGGGGCGACCAGCAGCATCTGCGGTCCGCTTCTCTGTCGCAGACGCCGTGCGATTTCTCGAACCCGAACCCGCTTGGAAAACTCGCGACCACGACGGTCGGCACGCCTTCGCCGTCGGTCAACTATGCCGTCGGCGGAACCTCTCCGTATTACGCGATCCTGCTCCCAAGCACGACGTACTACTTCAGCATCAAGAACGAAGCGCAGGGC
>JBKPOL010000456.1:0-3150 GCA_046733075.1 Pseudomonadota bacterium
ATGCCGAGAAGATCAGCACGGTGCAGCAGGCCATCGATTACATCGGAACGCACCTCAAGAAATAGTTGCCGTTCGCGGTCCGCGCAGTGCGGATCCGCGCCAGGTAGTGGCGACCGCCGGCCGGCGCCGCCTCTGCCACAGATCTCGCAGCGCAATTTTCCACTCTCTCGCGTAAGGCATGTCGCGCCGCCGCGTCGTCGTAACCGGTCTCGGCATCGTTTCGCCGGTAGGCATCGGCGTCCCCGATGCATGGGCGAACATTCTCGCCGGGCGCTCGGGCATCACGCGCATCACGCGCTTCGACGCCAGCGCGTTCCCTTCGCAGATTGCAGCGGAGGTCAAGGACTTCGACGTGTCGCGGTGGCTCTCCGGAAAGGAGGCGCGGCGTTACGACACGTTCATTCACTACGGACTGGTCGCCGCGATGGAGGCGATCGCCGATGCGGGACTCGATGCATACGCCGGCGACAAGAACCGGTGCGGTGTATCGGTGGGTTCGGGCATCGGCGGCTTGCCGATGATCGAGGAAACGCACCGCGCGTACCTCTCCAATGGACTGCGGAAGATCTCGCCGTTCTTCATTCCCGGCACGATCATCAACATGGTCGCCGGCCTCGTGTCGATTCATTACGGCTTCGGCGGACCCAACTTCGGTACTGTCAGCGCATGTTCTACGGGGAATCACAGCCTCGGGGAAGCGGCGCGCCTCATCGAATATGGTGATGCGGATGTAATGGTTGCAGGGGGATCAGAGGCAACGGTATCGCCGCTCGGCATCGGCGGCTTCGTGGCTGCTCGTGCGCTATCCACTCGAAACGATGATCCGACGACGGCAAGCCGTCCCTGGGACGTGGGTCGCGACGGCTTCGTGCTGGGGGAGGGCGCGGGAATCCTCGTGCTCGAGGAATACGAGCATGCGAAGACGCGCGGCGCGCGCATTTACTGCGAGCTGGCCGGGTACGGGATGAGCGCCGATGCCCATCACATCACGGCGCCGCCCGAGGATGGAGGAGGCGCGGCCCGCAGCATGGAAAACGCGTTGCGCAACGCGTCCCTTGCCCCTACCGACATCGACTACATCAACGCGCACGGAACATCGACGCCGCTTGGCGACGTCGCCGAGTGCATCGCCGTGAAGCGTGCGTTCGGGCAGCACGCATACAAGCTCGCAGTGTCCTCGACCAAGTCGATGACGGGGCACCTGCTCGGCGCCGCTGCAGGCATCGAGGCCGTCTTCACGGCATTGGCGTTGCGCGACCAGGTTGCGCCGCCTACCGCGAATCTGGTCGAAATCGATCCGAAATGCGATTTGGATTTCGTGCCGCGCGAGGCGCGACAGATGAAGATACGCGCTGCGCTGTCGAACTCGTTCGGCTTCGGCGGTACCAACGCCACGCTCGCGTTCCGCGCAGTCGACGCGTAAGCCGTGGCGCTCATCGTCCAGAAATATGGCGGTACGTCGGTCGGGACCGCCGAGCGCATCCGCAACGTTGCAAGACGCATCGCCCGATTTCACCGCGAAGGGCACCAGCTAGTCGTGGTTGTATCCGCAATGGCCGGGGAAACGAACCGGCTGCTGGCGCTGACGAAGGAGCTTTCACCGAATCCCGATCCTCGCGAAGTGGACGTCGTTGCCGCGACCGGTGAACAGGTGACGATCGGCCTGCTTGCAATCGCGCTGCGCGAGATCGGGATCGAGGCGCGAAGCTACACGGGCGGCCAGGTCCGCATCCTCACCGACAGCGCCCATACGAAAGCGCGCATCCTCGAGATCGACGAAGAGCGCATTCGCGGCGATCTCGCGAAAGGCGTCGTCGTCGTCGTCGCGGGATTTCAGGGCGTCGACAAGGAAGGCAATCTCACGACGTTGGGTCGGGGAGGATCGGATACGTCGGGTGTCGCGCTTGCTGCGGCGCTCAAGGCCGATGAGTGCCAGATCTACAGGACGTGGACGGCGGGTACACGACCGATCCCCGTATCGTTCCCGAAGCGAGGCGGCTCGAGCGGATCACCTTCGAGGAAATGCTCGAACTCGCGAGCCAGGGTTCCAAGGTGCTGCAAATCCGCTCCGTCGAGTTCGCGGGCAAGTACATGGTTCGGCTCCGCGTGCTGTCGTCGTTCGACAATGGCGAAGCGACTGCAACGGGAACGCTGATCACCTACGAGGAAGACGACAACATGGAGCAGGCGATCATTTCCGGCATCGCGTTCAACCGCGACGAGGCCAAGATCTCGGTGATGGGAGTCGAGGATCGTCCGGGCATCGCATTCGCGATCCTCGGGCCGATCGCAGCTGCGAACATCGACGTGGACATGATCGTACAGAACATCGGTGCGTCGGGTCACACGGATTTCTCGTTCACGGTCAATCGCAACGAATATCAACGCGCGTTGAGCGTGCTGGCCGGTGAGCGCGAGCAGAAGCGGTTCCAGGCGCGCGAAGTGATCGGCGACAACCGGATCGCCAAGGTGTCGGTCGTCGGCATTGGGATGCGCTCGCACGTAGGACTCGCATCGAAGATGTTCAAGGCGCTCGCGCAGGAAGGTATCAACATCCAGATGATCTCGACCTCCGAGATCAAGATCGCCGTCGTCATCGACGAGAAATATCTGGAGCTCGCCGTACGCGTCCTGCACAAGGCATTCGAGCTCGAGAAGGGACCCGAGGTGGCATGATGGTAAAGTGCAGCAACACGGAGACGTGGCCGAGAGGTCGAAGGCACTCCCCTGCTAAGGGAGCATACGGGCCAAAACCTGTATCCAGGGTTCGAATCCCTGCGTCTCCGCCAGAATAAACAAAGTAACTGATTGATTCAAAGCAGATCAGTTCTCATTGACTCTGCGTTAGAGGATCTTTTACCCGTCCAGTTACCCGCGCCGCTACAATGGGGCGTTGCTGCGCCGATTTGGGAACGAGGAGGTTTAAGGTTCACCGTCGGCGCGCTGCTCCCGAACCCTGCCACTCCACGGCGCCGCGGCGCGAGTACGCCTTGTTCTTGATCTTTAGCCAGGCCCTACTCGGTCCAGCCCGATACGGTGTATCTGCTCGCTTTGCGACGATCCCCTCGTGGTCGCCATCAACGATGGCATGGAACAGCGCTTCCCCGTACGTCTCCACGTGCTCGATGATCTGAATGCCGCGCACCGGCT
>JBKPOL010000457.1:0-5227 GCA_046733075.1 Pseudomonadota bacterium
GTTCGGGCTGCGGCAGGTATACGCGCACTTCGCGCAGCGACGCGTTCCGGCACCCGAGTTCAGAACGCCGTTCCTCTACCGCTACGTGCGCCACCCGATTTACCTGGGCTTGTTGCTGGCCTTCTGGGCGACGCCCGTGATGACGGCGGGGCACCTGCTGTTCTCGATCATGACGACCGGTTATATCTTCGTCGGGATCTGGTTCGAGGAACGTGATCTGATCGCGCAATTCGGCGAGCAGTATCGCCGATACCGAAGGCAGGTCGGCATGCTCGTCCCTGGCCGCAAGCGAGAATGGGCCGACGACAGCTGGGGCGCCGAGCGGCGCAGCTAGAGCTTGGCTGGAAGACGGGCGTGCGGCCACTCAGCTTCGATCGCTGGCGCATCGCTTCGGACGAGTTTTGCCGCGCAATCGCGCTCGCGCATGGCGACCGAGAGCTAGCGCCGCGTCATGCGCTCGCGCATGGCGACCGAGGGATAGCGTCGCCGTCAGACGTCGAAGAAGTCGACGACGCCGGTCTGGAGACTGTACATGGCGCCCGCGATCTTGATCGCACCGCTCGACTCCATGCCAGCGAGTACGGGACTCGCCTTGCGTATGCTGGTGATCGTCATGTCGACATTCTTGCGCGCGACCGCATCGACAAAGGAATAGTTGTTCGATGTCCGATCGCCCGTGTGCGTGGTACCTGCGACCGCCGGCTTGATCTTCGCGAGCAGGCCCGTCAGGTTGCCCAGCTCGGCGTTGTCGATGGCGCCCTTGATCGCGCCGCATGCCGTATGGCCCATGACGAGCACGACCTTGGCGCCTGCGAGCTTGCAGGCAAACTCCATGCTGCCGAGGATGTCCGGATTCTCGACGTTGCCTGCAACGCGGCAGTTGAAGATGTCGCCGATGCGAAGATCCATGATCGTCTCGGCGGGAGCCCTCGAATCGATACAGCTCAGCAGCACGGCGAGGGGGTACTGCCCCGACGCGGTCGCACGCTGCTGCGCAAGATAGTTGTGGTCTGCGCGCCTGCCGTTCTTGAATCTCGTGTTGCCCTTCTTCATGAGCGAAAGCACATCATCGGGCGTCAGCTTGTCGCGCTTTGCCTTGGTGACCGCGTCGGCGTAAGCGACGCCGCTGAATGCCCCGGCGCCGCCGAACGTCATCGCAGCCATCGCGGCGGAAGCGGTAAGGAAACGGCGACGCTTCTCGATTGTTGAAGCCTCGCGCATATCACATCGTTCGCACATCAAGCGACTCCCCAAATGTTTTTCTGCAATTGTTTGCGAGTGTAATGGATCATGCAGCGATCAAGAGTCTTGCTCGCCACCGTCGGGACAAGCCGGGCCGTATCCTAGGCTGGAATCCTCAACGCTGCAATGTGGTGTGCTGCGCGATGCCGGGAGGAAACTGGGAGCCTTGTCTTACAGCAGGTGAAGGTTGGCGATTATCGCTGCCTCTTCAGCGCATCGATCGCAAAGGGCCGAGGGAGCCGTCGTGCTCACCGGGCCGCGTGACCGGCATATTCGCTAAGACTCACTGCGGCCTGCGGCTTCAGTGTGACGTGGATGAGGAGATGCTTCTTCCGTCGGTCGTGGGAACTACCGAACGCGCGGTTCCTTAGCGATAGAGCGAATCGCCGAGTTCGCGGAGGAGCTTGGCGCCGTCACCCCGCCACGCGCTGCCATGCATGCATGCGAGCGTCGTCGGTTTGGTCGACGCAAGTTTTTCCAGGTGAGCACGCGCGTTGTCACTGTGCGAAAAGTAATCCATCTGCCTTCTGAACGCTTCACTCGGTCCGAGAATGTCGCCCTCGGTGAGCGCAGGAAGGTCCGTTCCTCCCTGGGTAAAGAGGTCTCCACATAGCAGGGTCGACGTGTGCTCCTCGACGAGGAAGCCGCACTCCCACGCGTGCGGCAGATGCGGCGCGTCGAGCCAGCGAACGGTGTGCTCGCCCAACGAAAGTCGCTCCCCGTCAGCAAGCACGCGAGGCGCCCGGTCAGCCAGGTCCTGGATCGACACGATCGCGGCAACGGTGCCGCAGAGGGGCACGGCGTGTGGCGCTGCCGCAAGCCACTCGTTCAGCGAGCCACATTCGTCGGACTCGACGTGGGAGAACGAAACGTAGCGAAGGCGCTGCACGGGAAGGACGGTGCGAGCCGCTTCAAGCACCAGCGGAAACATCCGTCGCGGACCAGTGTGGAACAGCAGTGGCTCGTCATCTGCGATAAGGTATTGATTGAACGAGAATCCGGTACCACCGGGGATCGTCACGGGAGTGTTGATGCGGTACATGCCCTTGGCAACCTCATCTGCGCTCGTTCCGGACTGCGTGTTCGTGATGGACATGGAAACCTCCTTGCAAGCATTGCGACCTAGCGATCGCAGTCAGATAACCTCGTCCGCAAGCGCGCGGACGGACGTCGGAACCGTCAGGCCCAGCGCCTTCGCCGTCTTGCCGTTGATGACGAACTCGAACTTCGTTGGCTGCATCACGGGCATTTCGGCGGGCTTTGCGCCCTTCAGTATTTGGCCCACGTATTCGCCGGCCTGGTGATACATCCAGCTGATGCTCGGGCCGTAACTCAGAAGTCCACCCACTTCGGCGAACTGGCGCACGAAGTACACGGCCGGTAGCGCAAGGCGCTCGGCGTACGTGACGATCTGTTGGCGACGATCCAGCAGAATCGGATCCGTCGCAATGAAAAAGGCGTCGGCCTTCGCTTGGAGAAGCCTTTCGAATGCGGTATCGATTTCGCGCGCGTTGCCGGCGTTCAGGCTGACGGTCTCGAGACCAAGCTTGCGGGCGCCGTCCTGGGCGTCCGCCTGCTCTGCCGCAGCACTGGGATTGCTCGGATTCATCACCAACGCCAAGCGAGAGATCCTGGGCGCCACCTGCTTCAATAGCTCGACCCGTTTTGCTCCGATCAAAGACGTCAGCAGACTTACGCCGGTCACGTGTCCGCCGGGTCGATTGTGGCTTGCGACCAGGCCGAAGCGGACCGGATCGGCGCCGATCGTGAATACAACGGGTACCGTGGGACTTGCGCCCTGCGCGGCGCGCGCGGAGGCGACATCGCCAGTTGCTGCTATCACGGAGACGCCCATCGCGACGAGCTCCGCCGCAAGTCCCGGCAAAGCTTGATAGTCGCCGCGTGCCCAGCGTTCCTCGATGCGGACGTTGCGGCCCTCGATGAATCCGGCTCCCGCGAGCCCCGCCCGGAACGAGTCCGCGTTGAAACGATAAGTATCGGATGACGCGCTGTTCAGGAACCCTACTAACGGCATCGTTCGCTGTGCAAACGCCGCAAAGGGAAGGGCGCTCGCTGCGCCGCCGAGAAGCGTGATGAATTCGCGCCGTCTCATATGATCAGTGAACGAAGTGTTGGTCGACGTCTGTGAACGCGAAGGTCCGCTCGCACTACAACGCCGACGAACGCACAGTGAAACGCGACCATTGCAACGTAAGCACCTAAACACCCTCGAGCACGTACAGCATATCGAACGCGCTCGTGCATTCCTTGCGAAGCGCGATCAAAGGGGCTGGTATTCAGACGAGGCGTACCACGCATCCAGTGACCGCATGTCCGGAAATTCGATGATGACCACGCGTTCGGGCTTCCAGTCACCCCCCGGGAGTTCTGTAGCCGCCGCCTTTCGTTAGGTAACGTCCGCCACATTGCGCGATCATCGGCCCGACGCTGGTTCGATACTCCTCAAATTTGTGTTGATCCGTGATGATGTGTTCGGCAATCAGATATGCAGCCATATGACTCCTTTAAACCGGGAGCGCATCCCTGACGCGGTGTTGCAGCAAGAAACGCAAAGGTGGTCGAATGGGGGCGAACATTGCCATAGCCCGCGCGTCCAGGATGAGCCGGCAACATGCACCGGCTTCCGGGACCGACGCTGAATTCGCCACTTCGCCCCGTGCCTCGGAATGCTAGCAAGGAGATCGGAATTTGGCACTCCTATCACTGGAGCGCTGGCCACAGCCTTCGGTGCACCAGTGTGACTTTCACGTCGATCAGGCGACAGACGAGGACAAGCTCCGAGGCAGTCACCTCGCTCAGTACGTTGTAGATTGCGCTGCCCGCGAATGCGACCACCAATTGCCGGACCGGCTCGCCGGCGATCGCATCGATCAGCCGTGGAGCAGGCCCTTTGGCGGATACAAGAACAACTCCGTGTGCCTTGACAAAGGCGAGGACGCAATCAACTGAACCGGTTGCGTTCATTCCTCGGGTCGTTCTACAAGGTCCGGGGGCGACGAACTCAAGGGTGTACTAAACCGTCGCTTCGTCGCCGGTTCGAGGTACAACGCTCTCGACTTCGACCCTTACGCTCGAGTCTCGCATGGAACCGAGAACGTCGGTGACACCTTGTTGCTCGAGAGGACCCACAACGTCTCGAAGGAAGTCGGCCAGCGATTCTTCGCGATAGCCCGTCACCAGCACTGCCCAATCAACGTTCGCGTCGGAACCCCGGATGCGTTGTTCATTGGTCATCTGAGGCGTGATCGCACTTTCGAGCAAGTGGCCACTGCCGATTCCAGGCCTGCCCGGGAGTTGCGGCAAAAGATGCTGCAACAACCAGCGGCGAAGCGAGGTGGCGGAGCCGGATCTCGGCTTGAGGCGGAGCAAGACGCTGACGTGTCCCGTTCCGACGCCGAAGCTGCCAGTCACCAGGCAGAATCCCCTGCTCATGCCGCGGTAGTGCGGCATCATCTTCGAAGTCCATGCGCTTGGCTTGTTGAGCCGCTCGAGATAGGCAGGGGACGTCAGCGTGGCCAGATCCGCCACCTCGTACAGCACTGCATAACGCGGCTCGCTACGAAGCGCGACCCACCTGGTTCCGCGAAGAAACCCCGGAATGGACAGGCGTTCGGGCAGATGCTCGTGAGTGTGCCAATCGTCGTGCTCGGAAATGGCTTCCGGAACCACGTCGAAAGATAACAGCATCGCGGCAGAGCCGAGCAGGGGCATCGCGGGGAACTGTAATACGTTCGGTCTTCCGTACTCAACGTGTGTGCAGATGAGCGCGCTGTGAGCCGCCGGGACGTCCACCAACAGCCTTCGCTGCGCCGAGCCGTCAATCACTCAGCGTGCGCCCTGGCAATGGAAGCTTCTTCGAAGTCAAAAGTCGCGACCGACCAAAGACGCGAAACCACAAGGCCGAGTAGCACAGTGCGAAGAGCGAGAGCAATCCCAATACGGGCAGGCTGTTCAGCACCGCGAG
>JBKPOL010000458.1:0-10286 GCA_046733075.1 Pseudomonadota bacterium
TGAAGGCCGCGAACTTGGGCATCGTGTTCACCACGCCGCCATAATCTGCGATCAGGCGGGAATGCATGCGGTCGTACATGACACCGACGCAGAGGAACATCGCCGCGGAGACGAAGCCGTGGGAGATCATCTGGGCGAGTGCGCCCTCGACGCCAAGCTGGCTGAACAGGAAGAAGCCCAGCGTGACGAAGCCCATGTGCGAAATCGACGAATAGGCGATCAGCTTCTTCATGTCGGACTGCACCAGCGCGACGAAGCCGATGTAGACGACGGCGATCAGCGACAGCGTGATGACGAACCCGGACAGATAGCGCGACGCGTCCGGGACGATCGGCAGGATGAAGCGCACGAACCCGTACGCGCCGATCTTGAGCGTAATGGCGGCCAGCACGACGGAACCGCCCGTCGGCGCTTCCACGTGCGCATCGGGCAGCCACGTGTGCACCGGCCACATCGGCACCTTGACGGCGAACGCGAGGAAGAACGCGACGAAGAGCAGCACCTGCGTGCGCATCTCAAGCGGGACGCGGTACCACTTCAAAATCTCGAAGCTCTGCGAGACGTTGTACAGGTAGATCAGCGCGACCAGCATCAGCAGCGAGCCGAGCAGCGTGTAGAGGAAGAACTTGATCGCCGCGTACACGCGATTGGGGCCGCCCCAGATGCCGATGATCAGGTACATCGGGATCAGCATCGCCTCGAACACGAGGTAGAACAGGATGCCGTCCAGCGCGCAGAACACCCCGTTCATCAAGCCTGACATGATCAGGAACGCGGCCAGGTACTGCGCGACGCGCACGGTGATCACTTCCCAGCCGGCCCAGACGACCAGCACGGTCATGAAGCTGTTGAGCAGGATGAACAGCACGGAGATCCCGTCGACGCCGACGTAGTAATTGATGTCGAAGCGCGGGATCCAGGGCGCGAATTCAACGAACTGCATCGACGATGTCGTCGTATCGAAGTGCAGGTAGAGCGGAATGGTGACGAAGAAGCCGGCGATCGCGCCGATCAGCGCGATCCAGCGGGCGAAGCCGGCGTCGCGATCGCGGCCGAAGACGAGCACGGCGACGCCCGCGACGATGGGCACCCAGATGGCGAGGGAGAGGTACGGCGTCACGTCAAACGCTCGGCGGCTTTGCGGACTCGCCCGGCGCGTTCACCGCCTCGGCCTCCTTGCACCGATTGCGCCACACAAACGACCGCGTGTAGGCCTCGCACGGCTCGATCGGCGTCGGACCCTCCGGGTCTTGGCTCGGCTTCGCCTCGCCCGCCGGCCTCACCGTACCCCCCACCAGTACAGCAGGCCGAAAACGCCAACGATCATCACGAACGCATAGTGATAGACGTAACCCGACTGGATGCGGCGAAACACGCTTGAGAAGAACCCGATGAGCTTCGCCGAGCCGTTCACCATGATCCCGTCGATGAACGTGCGGTCACCGTAGTTAGACGTGAAGCGACCCACGGCGCGCGCGCCGCCCGCGAAGAACCAGTCGTTGAAGCGGTCGAAGTAGTACTTGTTGTCGAGGAGCGTATAGAGACCGCGAAAGCGCGTTGCAATGACTTTCGGCAGCGCAGGATTGATGAGATAAAGGTACAACGCCGCCGCGATGCCCGCCACTGCCAGCCAGAACGGCGGGGAGGTGAAGC
This sequence comes from Pseudomonadota bacterium, assembly GCA_046733075.1. Classification (GTDB taxonomy): domain Bacteria; phylum Pseudomonadota; class Gammaproteobacteria; order Burkholderiales; family Casimicrobiaceae; genus VBCG01. The sequence continues at coordinate 1,654 of JBKPOL010000458.1, forward strand.
CATGCAGGATGAACGGCACGACGCCGTGCCACTCGTTCCTGAGCTCGGCAAGGACGGCATGCTGTTCGCGAACGAAAATGGAATCGCCGAACCAGTTACCGAAGAGCAATGGCTCGACGTACGCCCAGCCTGCGTAAACGGACGGAATCGCAAGCAGGATCAGCGGTACGGTGACCACCCAGGGCGATTCGCGCGGCGGGCCGCCCGCATGCCCGTGGGGGTCGGGCTCCTCGCCGGTCGCGTGCGACGCCTCATGCGCGTGCGCATCATGCTCTGACGACGTCTCGTGCGCGCCATCCGCGTGGTGGAACCGCTCGCTGCCATGGAAGGCAAGGAACAACATCCGGAACGAATAGAACGCGGTCACGAATACGCCGCAGAGCACCGCGAAGTATGCGAAGCCGTGGCCACCCACGCTCGACAGGTGGGTCGCCTCGATGATCGCGTCCTTGGAGAAGAAGCCCGCGAAAGGCGGGATTCCGGCCAGCGCGAGCGAGCCGATCACCGCCGTGATGTACGTGATCGGCATGTAGCGACGCAGTCCGCCCATCTTGCGCAGGTCCTGCTCGTGGTGGAGCGCGATGATGACGGAGCCGGCGGCGAGAAACAGCAGCGCCTTGAAGAACGCGTGGGTCATCAGATGGAAGATCGCCGCGGAGTACGCCGATACCCCCAGGCCCACCGTCATGTACCCGAGCTGCGACAGCGTCGAGTAAGCCACGACGCGCTTGATGTCGTTCTGTACGATGCCGAGGAACGCCATGAAGAGCGCGGTCATGGCGCCGATGATCGTGACGAACGACAGCGCGGTGTCCGACCATTCGAAGAGCGGGCTCATCCGCGCCACCATGAAGATCCCCGCCGTGACCATCGTTGCGGCATGGATGAGCGCGGAGATGGGCGTCGGGCCTTCCATGGAGTCCGGCAACCACACGTGCAGCGGCACCTGCGCGCTCTTGCCCATCGCACCGATGAACAGGCAGATGCAGATCGCCGTCATCAGGTTCCAATGCGCACCGGGCCAGGGAAGAACGACCCCGGCCATCGACTCCGCTTTTCCGAAAACGGGCGCGTAGTGGAGCGTGCCGAAGTACGCGAGGACGAGGCCGATGCCCAGCACGAAGCCGAAGTCGCCAACCCGATTTGCAAGGAACGCCTTCAAGTTCGCGTAGATCGCGGTCGGCCGCGTGTACCAGAAGCCGATCAGCAGGTACGAGACGAGTCCGACGGCCTCCCAGCCGAAGAAGAGCTGCAGGAAGTTGTTGCTCATCACGAGCATCAGCATCGAGAACGTGAAGAGCGAGATGTAGCTGAAGAACCGCGTGTAGCCGGGGTCGTCCGCCATGTAGCCGATGGTGTAGATGTGCACCATCAGCGAAACGAACGTGACGACGAGGAGCATCGTTGCGGTCAACGGGTCGACCAGAAACCCGATCGAAAGCTTCAGATCACCGGAGACAAGCCACGCATAAACATCGCCGTTGAAGACGTGTCCGGCCTGTACGTCGCGCGCAATGACAATCGAGGCGACGAACGAAGCGGCGACGCCGAGGATGCACAGCCAGTGCGAGACGGTTCGTCCGAGCTTCGGCCCCCAAAGCCCGACGACGATCGACGCCAGCAGGGGCGCGAGCGGCACGAGGAGGTAGAGCGCCTGCATGCTCATCCTCGCCCTCCTTGCGACGTCCGAAGGTGCGTGCGAATGCGCGTCGGCCTCCGAGGACTCGCACTGCGACGGCCCTGTCGGGTCTTGACTTCGCCCGCAGCGCTCATCCTCTGAGCCTACCTTGCGCCTCGACGTCGATCGAGCCCGTGTTACGGAACAGCAGCACGAGGATCGCGAGGCCGATTGCGGATTCCGCCGCCGCCACGGTGAGGATGAAGAACACGAAGACCTGGCCAGCCATGTCGCCGAGGAAGCGCGAGAACGCGATGAAGTTCAGGTTCACCGCGAGCAGCATCAGCTCGATCGCCATCAGCATCATGATGACGTTGCGGCGATTGAGGAAAATGCCGGCCATGCTGATGGCGAAGAGGATCGCCCCGAGCACGAGGTAATGGGCAAGCGTCGGCGCGTTCAGCAATGACAAAAGTCGCTCCCTCTTACGACGAAGCTCGCACGGTGGCCGTTTTACGAGGCCGCTTCCGCGCGAAGCCCTTGCGGCTTCCGACCCTCAACCGGGCGGCTTGCCGGACGGCAGATCGACGAGGCGAACGCGATCCTCGCGCCGCACCTTCACCTGTTCACCCGGGTCCTGATGCTTTCTCTCCTTGCGCTCCCGGTGCGTCAGGGCGATCGCGGCGATGATTGCCACCAGCAGCACGACGGCGGCGATCTCGAATGGATACACGTAGTCGACATAGAGCAGCTGGCCGAGCGCACGCGTGTTGCTGCCCGCCGGCGCTGCTGGCTCGGGCGCACCGCGACCGATCGCACTTTCGACGATGACGAGCGCCATTTCGAACAGCACGAGTGCACCCACTGCGGCCCCAATCGGCAGGTAGCTGCGGAAATGCTGGCGCAGCGTGTCGAAATTGACGTCGAGCATCATCACCACGAACAGGAACAGCACCATTACCGCGCCGACGTAGACCAGCACCAGCGCGATGGCGAGGAACTCGGCGCGGAGCAGCAGCCACAGTGCCGCAGCGGTAAAGAACGACAGGACAAGCCACAGCGCCGCGTGGACCGGATTGCGCGTCGTGATGACGCGCAGCGCGGCGAAGATCAAGATCGCCGAGAACGCGTAGAAGGTGAAGGTCGCGAAGCTCACCGGTCGGCCTCATTGTGCGCGGATGGATGGCTCCGCTTCGCCCCGAGTTCTCGTTGTGCCGCAGAGGCCGTATCAACGACTGACGCGTCGGGCCCCCTCGATCGCGCCGCGTCGGCCTGACGGATCGCCCTCCTTACGGCATGGCGCTTGACGACACAACCGCGCGTCGGGCTCCGGCCGCGCGCTCGGCCGCCCCGTTCCGGCCTTGGCTTCGCCCCTCGCGCGGAGCCGTCCTCGGCTCGGCCCTCGGCCTCTCCCGGCGTGCTCATCGGTACTTCGCGTCCTCGGCGCGGTCGGCGGCAATCTGCTTCTCGTAGCGATCCCCCACCGCGAGCAGCATGTCCTTCGTGTAATAGAGGTCGCCGCGTCGCTCCCCGTGATACTCGAGCGTTCGCGTCTCGACGATCGAATCGACGGGACAGCTTTCCTCGCAGAAGCCGCAGAAAATGCACTTGGTGAGGTCGACGTCGTAGCGGGTCGTGCGCCGCGTCCCGTCTTCGCGCTGCTCCGACTCGATGGTGATCGCGAGCGCCGGGCAAACCGCCTCGCAGAGCTTGCATGCAATGCACCGCTCCTCGCCGTTCGGATAGCGGCGAAGCGCATGCAGGCCCCGGAACCGCGGACTTAGGGGCGTCTTCTCCTCCGGGAACTGCACCGTGATCTTGCGCGCGAACATGTGGCGGCCCGTGAGCGCCATGCCGCGGACGAGCTCGAGCAGGAACCACGTCCCGAAGAAGTCCCGCAATCGCTCAACGATCTTCATCTCAGTGGAAAAGCCCCGCCCAGCGGGTCTGCATCATTGCGCCCAGGAACACGATCCATATGAGCGTGACGGGGATGAACACCTTCCAGCCGAGACGCATGATCTGGTCATAGCGATAACGCGGAAATGTGGCGCGCACCCACAGGAAGATGAGCAGCACGAAGACCACTTTGACAGCGAACCACGCGATGCCGTCGCCGAACGGATGCGCGCCCAGGATCTCGAAGTCGTTCAGGATCGGAAACGGTGACAGCCAGCCGCCCAGGAACATGGTCGCCGTCAGCGCTGCGATCAAAATCATGTTCATGTATTCGGCGAGGAAGAAGAGCGCGAACGAGATCCCCGAGTACTCGACGTGGAAGCCCGCAACGATTTCCGATTCGCCTTCCGCGACGTCGAACGGGTGGCGGTTCGTCTCCGCGATTCCGGATACGACGTACACGACGAAAAGCGGGAGCAGCGGCCAGATGTACCAATAAGCGGCACCACCCTCCTGCCCCGCCACGATGTCGCCGAGGTTCAGGCTGTTCGCCGCCATGAGCACGCCGACGAGCGCGAAGCCCATCGCGATTTCGTATGAAACGATCTGCGCGGCCGACCGCAGGCAACCGAGGAACGCGTATTTCGAATTGGAAGCCCAGCCGGCAAGGATGATCCCGTAGACGCCCATCGACGTCATTGCGAGGATGTAGAGCAGGCCCGCATTGATGTCGGCGAGCACCAGCGTATCGGTGAACGGTATCACCGCCCACGCGGCGAGCGCGGGTGCGAGCGCCAGCATCGGCGCGATGAAGAAGAGCGCGCGACTTGCGCCGGACGGCACGATGATTTCCTTGAACAGCATCTTCAGCACGTCGGCGAACGGCTGGAGCAGGCCGAACGGGCCGACGCGATTTGGACCGATCCGCACCTGCATCCACCCGATCACCTTGCGCTCCCAAAACGTCAGGTAGGCGACGCACAAGATCAGCGGCACGGCGATCACGACGATCTTGACGAGCGTCCAGACCGGCAGCCACAGCGTGCCCATCGCGTTTTGCACCGGCAACAGAAGATCGCCCATCGACTAGGCCCGCTCGACGGTGATCGGGCCCGACAACCCCTCGAGCCCGCACGTGGATGGATGCGCGGCAGCGATGCGGACAACGCCCGGCGGCACGCCCGGATCAAGTTGCGTGGCGAGAACCGCTTCGCCGCGACCCTGCCGAATCTTGATCTGCGCGCCCTCCTGCAGTCCGAGCTGGTCGAGGAGCGTCCTCGATAAGCGCGCGCGCGGGGGCTTCGCATCGGCAGTCGCCTGCAAGGAAGCGGCACGGCGCACGAGGGGATCGCTGAAGTGGATCGGAATGTCGGCGACGCGCTCGACGCCTGCCCCAGCCTTCAGCGGTGCGGCGATCTCCGTGCGCGTGGTATTCGACAAGCGGCTGCGGACATCGTCGGCGTTGCCGAGCACCGCTTCACGCACCTGCTCGGATGTATCGAAGCCGAAGTCGCGGAGCTTCAGCATCGTGCCGAGCACGCGCAGAACTTTCCACGCAGGCCGCGTATCGCCGAGCGGCTGGACGACGCCACGGAATGGCTGCACGCGGCCTTCGCAGTTGACGAACGTCCCCGACGTTTCGGTGAACGGCGACACGGGCAACAGCACGTCCGCGTAACGCATGCCCGTGCGGAAGGCGCTCATCACGACGACGAGATCGGCCTTCTCGAGTGCGGCACGCGCGGCGACCGGATTGGCGCAATCGAATTCCGGTTCGGCGTGCAGTACGACGTACGCGTGCAGAGCATCGTTCAAGCTTCCGCCGAGCATCGCGTGGGCGTTCTGCCCGCCCTGCTGCGGGAACGCACCGGCCAAATAGCCGCCCACCGTGTTCGCTGCTTCAGTGCATACGCCAAGCGTTGCACCGGTGATGTCGGCCAGCGCTTGCGCGAGCGCGAAGATTTGCGACGCATCGGCGTGCTGCATCGCGTAGTTGCCAAGCAGGATCGCGCGACCCTGACCGGAGAGCAGACTGGCCGCGATCACATCCGCGGCCGCGACGGGCTCAATCCCTTGCAACGCCGCGGGAGGGGCCTTGCCGGCGCCCTGCGCAGCCGCGACGACGATCTGCGCAAGCATCGATGGTAGCAGCGACGGCATGACGATCGCACGATGCGCGAGCTTGATCAGCCAGTCATCATCGACGGAGTGCAACGACGAAATGTGCGCACCCTTCTTCGCCGCCTGCCGCAGCCGATGCGCAAGCAGCGGATGGTCCTTGCGCAGGAAGCTTCCCACGACGAGCGCGCGATCGAGCTTGCCGACCTCCTCGATCGACATCCCGAGCCATGGCGCGCCGCCGCGCAGTGCGTCGTCGCCAAAGTCGGCCTGGCGCAACCGGAAATCGACGTTGTCGCTGCCGAGGCCGCGCATCAGGCGCGCAGCCAGTGTCATTTCCTCTAGCGTCGAATGGGGCGACACGAGGGCACCGACCGCGCCGGGACCATGCTTGTCGACCGTGTCCGCGAGACCGTTGGCGACGAACTCGAGCGCGGTCGCCCAGTCGACGCTCTTCCATTCGCCGCCCTGCTTCAGCATGGGCGACGTCAGGCGTTCGGACGTATTGAGCGCCTCGTACGAAAAGCGGTCCTTGTCGGACAGCCAGCACTCGTTCACCGCTTCGTTTTCAAGCGGAAGAACGCGCATGACACGGTCGTTCTTCACCTGCACGACCAGATTGCTGCCGAGACCGTCATGCGGCGAAACGCTCTTGCGCCGGGCAAGCTCCCATGTGCGTGCCGCAAACCGGAATGGCTTGGACGTGAGCGCACCCACGGGACACAGGTCGATCATGTTCCCGGACAGCTCGGAATCGACGGTACGCCCGACGAACGTCTCGATCTCGGCGTGCTCGCCGCGTCCCGACATTCCGAGCTCCATCACGCCGGCGATCTCGAGGCCGAAGCGAACGCAGCGCGTGCAGTGGATGCAACGCGTCATCTCCTCCGCCGAAATGAGCGGTCCCATGTACTTGTGGAAGACGACGCGCTTCTTTTCCTTATAGCGGGACGAAGAGGCCCCGTAGCCGACGGCGAGGTCCTGCAGCTGGCACTCGCCACCCTGATCGCAGATCGGGCAGTCGAGCGGGTGATTGATCAGCAGGAATTCCATGACCGCCTGCTGCGCCTTGATCGCCTGGTCCGAGTGCGTCCACGCCTTCATGCCCTCGGTCACCGGCGTCGCGCATGCGGGCAATGGCTTCGGCGCCTTTTCCACCTGCACGAGACACATCCGGCAGTTCGCCGCGATCGTCAGCTTCTTGTGATAGCAGAAATGCGGGATGTAGATACCGAGCTTGTTCGCGGCCTCCATCACCGTGCTGCCGTGCGGCACCTGTGTCGCCCGGCCGTCGATCTCGATATTCAGTGGTTGCGAAGGCGCACTCATGCGTACTTCTCGACCAGACACTGCTTGTGCTCGATGTGATGCGCGAATTCGCTGCGGAAGTGCTTGACAAAGCTCTTGACGGGCAACGCGGCCGCATCGCCGAGTGCGCAGATGGTGCGGCCCTGGATGTTGTCGGCGACCGAGGTGAGCAGGTCGAGATCCTCCGCTCGTCCGGTGCCGTGCTCGATGCGGTCGACAACGCGCCACAGCCAGCCGGTCCCTTCGCGGCATGGCGTGCACTGCCCGCACGATTCTTCGTAATAGAAGTACGACAGACGCAGCAGACTCTTGACCATGCAGCGCGTCTCGTCGAGCACGATCACCGCCCCCGAACCGAGCATCGAGCCCGCCTTGGCGATCGAGTCGTAGTCCATGGTCAGGCCCATCATCACATCCGCTGGCAGCACCGGCGCCGACGAGCCGCCCGGGATGACGGCCTTCAGCGCACGTCCGCGGCGAACGCCGCCTGCCATCTCGAGCAGCGTCGAAAACGGCGTGCCGAGGCGAATCTCGTAGTTGCCGGGACGCTCGACATCTCCGGACACGGAAAATATCTTCGTCCCGCCATTGTTTGGAAGACCGAGATTGAGGAACCACTCGCCGCCGTTGCGAATGATCCACGGCACCGCCGCAAACGTTTCGGTGTTATTGATCGTCGTCGGCTTGCCGTACAGGCCGTAGCTCGCGGGGAACGGCGGCTTGAAGCGCGGCTGTCCCTTCTTGCCTTCGAGCGACTCGAGCAGCGCCGTTTCCTCGCCGCAGATGTACGCGCCGTAGCCGTGATGGTTGAACAACCGGAAGCTGAAGTCGCTGCCGAGAATCGCGTTGCCGAAGAAGCCCGCGGCGTAAGCTTCCTCGAGCGCTTCCTCGCAGCGCTCGTACACGTCCCAGATCTCGCCGTGCACGTAGTTGTAGCCCCGCGCACAACCCATGGCATAAGCGGCGATCGCCATGCCTTCGAAGAGCGCGTGGGGGTTGTACCGCATGATGTCGCGGTCCTTGAAGGTGCCCGGCTCGCCCTCGTCCGAGTTGCAGACCAGGTATTTCTCGCCCTGGTACTGCTTCGGCATGAAGCTCCACTTGAGTCCCGTCGGAAAGCCGGCGCCGCCGCGTCCGCGCAGCGCGGACTTCTTGACCTCGGCCACCACCTGCTCGGGCGGAATCTTTTCGGCGAGGATCTTCTTCAGCGCTTCATAACCGCCGCGCTTCACGTAATCCTCGAGCCGCCAGTTGCGGCCGGTGAGTCCCGCCATCAGCACGGCGTCCGGGCCGTAGTCGATGAATTCGGAAGGTGCGTTCATAGGAGCGCGCGTGGCGGCCTCATGCTCGAGGCTTGGTTGCGCCGCCGGCCGCGGCCAACTCGTCGAGCAGCGCGTTGAGCGCCGGCGGGTTCATGAATGACGCCATGCGCTTGTTGTTCACGAGGATGACCGGCGCGTCCCCGCACGCGCCCATGCACTCGCCTTCCTTCAGCGTGAAGTTGCCGTCGCCGGTCGTTTCGCCGAAGTCGATGCCGAGACGTTGCTTCAGATGCTCTGCGGCCGCAGCCGCGCCCTGCAGCGCGCATGGCAGGTTCGTGCAGATCGTGAGCTTGAACCGGCCGGTCGGCTTCAGGTTGTACATCGAGTAGAACGTCGCAACTTCGTACACCGCCACCGACGGCATATCG
>JBKPOL010000459.1:0-3865 GCA_046733075.1 Pseudomonadota bacterium
CGACTTCGTCGCGGAAGCGAATCGACAGACACTGGTATGTGTGCAGATCGAGGACCAGGAAGCGCTGCCGAACCTCGACGACATCCTGCGCGTCGAAGGTGTCGACGTGTTTTTCATCGGCCCTTCCGACTTGTCGCAGTCGATGGGTTATCCAGGCAATCCCAAGGCCCCGGTGGTCGCGCAGGCGATCGACGCGGCACTCAAGAAGATCGTCGCCGCGGGCAAGACACCGGGGATGCCAGCGGCCACGGCCACGGTCCACGACGCGCTTGCGAGCGGCGTGCGCTACATCTACACGCACCTCCCGGCGATCCTCGCGAGCGGCGCCGCGGACTATTTCCGAAATGCACGGCCTTCGAGCTGACTTCCGAAGTCCGGTTTGCATGCGGGCCTTCCGTCATCCGGGTGGCGGTGACAGAATGACGATCGCCGACTGCCCGGCGAGGACGGCGGCTCGCGTGCCGTCTCGTCGCCCCTCGTTGCGCTTCACCGACCGATTCTACGAGTGTTGATCCGATGGCAATACTGAAGATCGCCCGCATGGGCAACCCGATTCTGAAGAAGATCGCTGCGCCGGTTTCCGACCCGACGGACCCGCAAATCGCGAAGCTCGCCGCCGACATGAAGGAGACGCTCGAGGACATCGGCGGCAACGGCCTCGCGGCGCCGCAGGTATACGTGAGCAAGCGCATCGTCGTCTACCGCATCGCGGCCCACCAGATTCCGCCGGGTTCCAATTTCAAGCCCCTGCCGTGGACGGTGCTCGTCAATCCGGTGATCGAGCCGCTCACCGACGAGAAGAAGCCGATCTGGGAACGCTGCCTGTCGGTTCCCGGTCTCCACGGCGTCGTGCCCCGCTACACGCGCGTGCGCTGCACGGCGCAGGCGCTCGATGGCAGCCGCATCGAACGCGTGACGCGCGGCTTCCACGCGATGCTGCTGCAGCACGAGTGCGATCACCTGGATGGCATTCTCTATCCGATGCGCATGACCGATTTGTCGACGCTCGCGTTCAACAGCGAACTGGGCGAGCGCGGTTTCCTGTTCCCGCGGCCGGCGGAAGAATTCGTGGAAGACGAAGCGGCCGCAACGACGTAACAGCCACACGCGAGATTTTCGCGGGCCGACAAAACAATCAGGGCCCACCCCTTTAGGAGGAGTCGATGTCGATTGTCACCCGTCGTGATTTCCTGCAGGCGCTCGCCGCATCATCGGGCGCGGTCCTTTTGCCTGAGGGGGCCTTGGCGCAAGGAGCCCCGAAGCAGGGCGGAACGCTCGTCATGGACGTGCTGCCCGAGCCTCCCACGCTCGCGTCGTACTTGAGCACATCCGGGCCCATCGGACAGGTATCGGCAAAGTTCTACGACGGGCTTTGCGAATACAACTTCGATCTGAAGCCGCAGCCGAGCCTCGCCACGTCGTGGACGATCAGTCCCGACGGCAAGACGATCACCTTCAAACTGCGCGACGGCGTCAAGTTCCACGACGGATCGCCCTTCACGAGCGCCGACGTGCAATTCTCGTTCATGGAGTTGCTGAAGAAGTTCCACCCGCGCGGCATCAACACGTTCCGGGGATTGCAGGGCATCGACACGCCCGATCCCCTCACCGCGGTGTTCCACCTCGAGACGCCCGCACCCTACATGATGATGGCGCTCTCGGGCTACGAGTCGCCCATCGTGCCGAAGGCGCTCTTCGCCGGCACCGACATCCAGAACAGCAAGTACGCGAACAACCCGGTCGGCACGGGGCCGTTCAAGTTCGTCGAGTGGCAGCGCGGACAGTACATGCGCTTCGACCGCAATCCCAACTACTGGCGGCCGGGGCAGCCCTATCTCGACCGCATCGTCGCGCGCTTCATCGGCGACGCGCAGACGCGAAGCGCCGCGATGCAGACGCTGGAGATCAACTACGGCGCATTCGGCGCCATTCCGTATTTCGACGTCGCGCGGCTCACGAAGATTCCGGGGATCGCATCGACGACGAAGGGTTATGAGATGCAGTCGCCGGTCGTGATGCTCGATTTCAATACGCGGGTGAAGCCGTTCGACGACGTCCGCGTGCGGCAGGCGATCTCGTACGCGATCGACCGCAAGTTCGTCATCGACAACGTCTGGTTCGGCTTCGGCAAGCCGGCGACCGGGCCGATCAGCTCCAATTTCGCGCCGAGCGGCATCTACACGTCGGACGTGAAGAACTACAACGTGCCGAACGGCGCCGACATCGCGAACAAGATGCTGGACGACGCCGGTTACAAGCGCAAGGCCGACGGCACGCGCTTCGAGATCATCCACGACATCACGCCGTACGGCGACGAGTGGCAGCGCTACGGCGAATACGTCAAGCAAGCGCTTGCGAAGATCGGGATCAAGGCGACGCTGCGCTACGAGGACGTGCCGACGTGGTTGCGACGCGTCTACACCGACTACGACTTCCAGTTCACGTCGAACTGGCTCCAGAATCTCGCGGATCCGGTGATCGGCGTGGACCGTCAATATTCGTCCTGGTCGATCAAGAAGGGCACGGTGTTCGTGAACGATTCCGGCTGGAGCTCGCCGGAAACGGATCGACTGATGAAGGAAGCCGCCGTCGAGGTAGACCCGAAGAAGCGCGCCGAGCTCTACCACCAGTTCCAGAAGCTCACCGTCGAAGCGGCGCCCATCGTATGGGTGATGGAGCTCAACTTCGTGACCGTCTACGACTCGAAGTTCAAGAACCTCGTCGTGAGCCCGCTCGGGACGTATTCGCCGTTCAACGAGGTCTACGTCCAGTCGTAGCCGTGATCGCCGCCCGGCACCGTCGAATCGCACGTTCGACATGCGGCCGCCGGGCGGGATAACCCTCCCATCTCCATGAGCGTTGCGCGGGATCGCGCCCGCTACATCGCGCGGCGGGTCGCAGGGGCCGTCCCGACGATCCTTCTCATCGTCACGCTGAACTTCCTGCTCGTGCATCTCGCGCCCGGCAACGCGGCCGACGTGCTGGCGGGCGAAGCGGGTTCGGCCACGCCGGAGTACATGGCGTACCTGCGTCACCGGTTCGGCCTCGACCAGCCGCTCTACATCCAGTATCTCGACTACTTGAAGAACGTGGTCACGTTCGACCTCGGCTACTCGTTTCGCGAGGGCATGCCGGTACGCGATCTCATCTTCCAGCGGCTGGGCCCGACGTTGCTGCTGATGGGAACCACGATCGTGCTTTCGATCGGCCTCGGCATCCTGCTCGGCATCTTCGGCGCGAGCCGGCCAGGCTCGCTTCGCGACAACGTGATTTCCGTTTTCGCGCTGGTCGCGTATGCGACGCCGCTCTTCTGGGTCGGACTCATGCTGATCGTGCTCTTCGCAATCGACCTGCGCTGGCTACCCACGAGCGGAATGGTGAACATTGCCGCGTTCTACACCGGCTGGCAGAAGGTCGGCGACATTGCGCGCCATCTCGTGCTCCCCGCGGTCACGTTGTCGCTGTTCTACATGGCCCTCTACGTGCGACTGATGCGCTCGTCGATGCTCGAGCAGCGTGGAATGGACTACGTCGTGACGGCCCGCTCGAAGGGACTGACCGAGCGCGCAATCACCTTTCGCCATGTGCTGCGGAACGCCAGCCTGCCCGTCGTCACGATGGCCGGCGTGCAGATCGGCAATCTGCTCGGTGGCTCGGTCGTCGTCGAGACCGTTTTCGGCTGGCCGGGCATTGGCCTTCTCGCGTTCAGGGCGCTGTTTTCGCGCGACCTGAACCTGCTGCTCGGCATCTTCTTTGTCGCCGCGTGCCTCGTGATCGTCGTCAACATCATCGTCGACGTCATCTACACGCTGCTCGATCCGCGGATACGATTGCGATGAGCGTGCAAGCGAACTCGACCGCAACC
>JBKPOL010000460.1:0-2947 GCA_046733075.1 Pseudomonadota bacterium
CGCTTGAGCTGCACCTTGCGGCACACGTGATCCATCTTGTTCTGCTGCGCTTCCTCCAGCGTCTTGGTGCCTTCCTTCCAATAAGCGCAGGTGTACATCATGCCGACCCGGTCGAGCCATAGCTTGTAGAAGGGCTCGCCGAGGTCGTAATGAAACCGGGCATTGGCCTTGGCCTGCGCGATCGACTTGTTGGAGAAACGGAATTCATGCCAGCGGTTGCGCAACGAGACCAGTGCGTTCTGCGAATTGTCGAAGCCGGCGTCCAGCGCCGCGCGAAACGCCAGTGGGAAGTTGCCTTCGATATCGAGATTGCCGTCGAAATACGACTCGAGCAGGCCGACGGGACCGAAAGCGAGCACGCGCAACGCCGCGCGCGTCGTGCGGAACCTGACGGTGAACTCGGGCGTCTGTCCCGGTGCGCAATTGGTGTAAGCCGACCCGTCGGCGAATACCGCGCGGAAGCGCACCGCCGTCGCCGCGCCGATGGCTGCCAGCTTGCGGCCGACGATGCCGCCGACGCGCCATCCCGCGGCCGTGCCGGCGGGGCGGGCCGACCCGTGGGAGCGATCGCCATGCGTCAATCCGTCGGCGGTGATGCGGCCTTCGATCCGACCGATGCCGGCTGGCTTGCGGCGATGCTTGGAATGTTGCTCAGCCATGTTTTCGCGATCTTCTTTTGGTCTGACGCGCTGTCCGGCAAAAGCGAACGGTAGCCGCAGCAAGCGATGAACGTCCGGCGCGACCCGCTGCGATCATACCGAGGCTGCCGCGTTTGCGGTAGCGGCACAATCGGAAAGGCTCCGATTCGGCTGTAGTCCGGCCTCCGACAATTCCACCTGGCGCTGCGCCCACCACCCGCGAACCCGGAGCGTGTTCCCACCCACTAATAAGTTGTCCACCGCAACGGTGGACGAAACGGTGGATCGACGGTGGACCGTCGGTGAGTCGAACGGAAATCCCGCGCTTAGAGCCTGATTTTTCGATGCTTTTCGACCGCCATCCCTGTGCATGAAAAAGCGCTTGCGCCGCTCGGGCCTAGCTACTATGATTGGTGTTGATTCAGCACTTGAACACAATATATAGTAGATTTTGATTCGTAAGGGATTTCCGGAGGCCTCGGGCAAGGGGCCGGTGGCGAGGGTCGGCGCCGCCGGATCGGCAACCGGAAGGCCGCGCCACGCCAAGGTGCCCGACGAGGGGCCAGGCGAAGCGCGGGCAAGCCAAGAACATAAGATCTGACAGGAGAACACTCGATGCAAGTTGCCAGTTCTGCCGCCACTCCATCCTCCACAGCGCAGCGCAACCCGATGCCCGGCGAGGCGAGCGCAACGCCCGCGGCGAACAGCGACCCGCGACTGGCCCAGTACAAGGTTATCCGCCGCAACGGCGCCGTCGTCGCGTTCGAGCCTTCGAAAATCGCGATCGCGGTGACCAAGGCCTTCCTCGCCGTCAACGGCGGACAAGGCGCCGCGTCGGCGCGCGTGCGCGAGCTGACCGCGAAGCTCACCGACGTCGTCGTCGCCGCGCTGATGAAGCGCAAGCCCGACGGCGGCGCGATCCACATCGAGGAGATCCAGGACCAGGTCGAGCTCGCGCTGATGCGCGGCGGCGAGCACGAAGTCGCTCGCGCCTACGTGCTCTACCGCGAGAAGCGCTCGCAGGAGCGCGCGCACGAAAAGAAGGAAAAAGGCGCCGCGGCCGAAAGTGTCGCGATCAACGTCATCGACAACGGCATCACGCGCCCGCTCGACATGGGCAGGCTCACCGACCTGGTGCGGACTTCGTGCGAAGGCCTGTCCGACGTAGAGCCCGAGCGCGTGCTGAAGGCCACTCTGAAGGACCTGTACGACGGCGTACCGATGGACGAGGTGCGAAAATGTGTCGTCCTCGCCGCGCGCACTCTGATCGAAAAGGACCCTGCCTACAGCTTCGTCACCGCGCGGCTGCTGCTCGACGCGATCCGCTTCGAGGCGCTGGGGGAGGAAGCGACGCAGGCGGACATGGCAACCAAGTACGCCGATTATTTCCCGCGCTTCGTCAAGCATGGCATCAAGATCGGACTGCTCAACGAGGGGCTGGCGCATTACGACCTGAAGACGCTCGGCGCCGCGCTCGTTCCGTCGCGCGACATGCAGTTCGGCTACCTGGGCTTGCAGACGCTGTACGACCGCTATTTCCTGATCGACCAGTACGCGCAGTTCGCCGGGGCCGGCCGCCGCTTTGAGCTGCCGCAGGCATTCTTCATGCGGGTCGCCATGGGCCTGGCGCTGAACGAGGTCAATCGCGAGGCGCGCGCGATCGAGTTCTACAACGTGCTGTCGACGTTCGACTTCATGAGCTCGACGCCGACCTTGTTCAATTCCGGCACGCATCGTTCGCAGCTCTCGTCGTGCTACCTGACGACCGTCGCGGACGATCTCGACGGCATCTACGAAGCGATCAAGGAGAACGCCCTGCTCTCCAAGTTCGCCGGAGGCCTGGGCAACGACTGGACCAACGTCCGCGCGCTGGGCAGCCACATCAAGGGGACCAACGGCAAGTCGCAGGGCGTCGTGCCCTTCCTGAAGGTGGTCAACGACACGGCGGTCGCCGTCAACCAGGGCGGCAAGCGCAAGGGCGCGGTCTGCTCGTATCTGGAGACGTGGCACCTGGACATCGAGGAGTTTCTCGAGCTGCGCAAGAACACCGGCGACGACCGCCGCCGCACGCATGACATGAATACGGCGAACTGGATTCCGGACCTGTTCATGAAGCGCGTGATGGAAGGCGGCGACTGGACGCTGTTCTCGCCGGCCGACGTGCCGGACCTGCACGACAAATGGGGGCGCAGGTTCGAGGAGGCGTACACACGCTACGAGGAAAAGGCGGCGCGCGGCGATCTGAAGCTGTTCAAGAAGCTGCCGGCGCTCCAGCTGTGGCGCAAGATGCTCTCGATGCTCTTCGAGAC
>JBKPOL010000461.1:0-2215 GCA_046733075.1 Pseudomonadota bacterium
CACGGGCACGGCGATCTATCTCGCGAGCCGCGCCTCTGACTACGTGACGGGGCAAACGATCTTCGTCGACGGCGGATTCTCCGCGGGATGATCGCCAGGTCCCCGGCGCCGTGAGCGATATCGCGTTCGAGGACGTCGGCCGCGTATTCCATCGGGATGGCACGAACTTTCCGACGCTCGAACACATCACGTTCGCCGTCCGCGACCGGGAGTTCGTGGCGCTCGTCGGACCCTCGGGCTGCGGCAAGACGACCTGCCTGCGCATGGCGGCCGGCCTGGAGTTCCCGACGTCGGGCCGGGTCACCGTCGGCGGCCGAGCCGTGACGGCGCCCGGACCCGATCGCGCCGTCGTCTTCCAGCAGTTCGCGCTGTTCCCCTGGAAGACCGTGCATGAGAACATCGACTTCGGACTGCGCGGCAAGAAACTCGCCGAGCCGACGCGGCGCGAGCGGATCGCGCGGCAGGTGGAGCTCATGGGACTGCAAGGCTACGAATCGGCGTATCCGCACCAGCTTTCCGGCGGGATGCAACAACGCGTCGCGATCGCGCGGAGCTACGTGCTCGATCCCGACGTGCTGCTCATGGACGAGCCGTTCGGCGCACTCGATGCGCAGACGCGCGTCGTGATGCAGGAGGAGCTGATCAAGCTGTCACGCGTCAACCCTCGCACCGTGCTGTTCATCACGCACGCGGTCGACGAGGCGGTGTATCTGGCCGACCGCGTTGTGGTGATGACGCGCAGGCCGGGCAGAATTCGCGAGATCGTCGACGTGGCCCCGATTCGCAAGACCGAGGGTTGGGACCGTTTCGACCGCACCGAGGAAGTGATGGACCAGGAATCGTTCGTACATCTGCGCACGCACATCTGGCGCATGTTGCGAGGCGAGCAGCAGAGCGTCGACGCGGAAGCATTGAAAACCACTGGAGGAGTGACGTCATGAGAAGGCACATCGCCGCGATCGCGGCCGCCATCACGCTCGGCATTGCAACGATCGCGGCGAACGCGCAGCAACCGACCGAGATCAAGATCAGCTACCAGCCGGCGGTCTACTGGGCGCTGCCGTTCTACGTGGCGGAGCAGAAGGGCTGGTACGCAGAGCTCGGCCTCAAACCGACGTTCAGCACATTCCCGGCCGGCGTGCCGCAGATTGCCGCATCCGCGTCGAAATCATGGGATGTCGGTGGCATAGGGTCGGTCCCTGCGACGCTTGGCGCGGTCCGCTACAACCTGCTGACGATCGGCATCACCAACGACGAATCGTACGGCAACGCTCTTCTCGCGACCGCCAAGACCGCCGAGGGATTCATGAAGAATCCCGCGTCGATCAAAGGCCAGACGATCGTGCTGACAGCGAACTCCACCGGCGACTACGCGGTGCAGTCGTGCCTCGCGAAGTGGGGACTCAAGAAAGCCGACGTCACGATCAAGAGCATGGGTCAGGCCGAGATCATCTCGGCAATGTCGAGCGGCAACGCCGATCTCGGCGGCCTCTGGGCGCCGAACACGTACACGATGGAAGAGAAGGCGGGCGCGAAGCAGATCTGCTCGGGCCAGGACGCCGGCGCCGCCGTACCGGGCGCGCTGATCGTTCGCGCCGATTACGCCAAGGAACAGCCGCAGAACGTGGCGAAATTCCTCGCCGTCTACCTGCGCGCATGGAAATGGCTGAACGCGCACCAGGCCGAGGGCATCGCGATGATGAAGAAGTTCTACGAGCAGGGCGGCGTATCGATCAGCGATGCATCGCTCAAGAAGGAGTTCGATACGCGTCCGACGTACGATCTCGCGGGTCAACTGAAGATCATGCAGCGGCCGGCAGGCGGGGCGTCCGAAGTCGACGGCTGGTTCACCAAGATCGGTGGATTCATGCAGGCGAACGGAACGTTCCCGGAAGCGCCGATCGCGAGCAAGTTCATTACCGACGAATACCTGCGCATGGTCGACGCCGATCCGAAGCTCAAGGAGTTTGCGAACCGTACCAATTGATTGCGCCGTGATCGTGCAAAGATGGCGCCGGCCCGCGTGGGCCGGCGTCTTCACGTTCGCAGTCGTGTTCGTCGCTTGGTACGTGCTGACGACGCTCACGCAGACGATCAGTCCGGGACGCTTTCCTCCGCCCGGGGAGACGTGGGATGCGCTGAAGCAGATCGCTGCCAACGGTTACGCGGACGCGCGCCTCTACGAGCATGTCCTGCACAGCGTGAAGCTCGTGCT
>JBKPOL010000462.1:0-5100 GCA_046733075.1 Pseudomonadota bacterium
AGCGCGTTGATGTTGCGCATGTTGATGCCGACGTCCTTCGGATCGTCGACGCCGAACTGCGCTTTCAACATCCGCACGAGCACGAGGTGCAGGTCGGAGCCGACGATCGTGAGAACCGTCTTGCCCTTCAGATCCTCGAGATTGTGAATCGGCGAGTTCGGCGGCACCTGCAGTGGAAACGTGTTGCCGCCGCCAAGGATGGCGATCGGTACGACCGGATCCGGCCCGGCAAGCGCGCGGATGCACGGTGTAGAGCCGAGCGTGCCGAATTGCAGCTGCCCGGCAGCAATGCCCTGCAGCATCCGCAGCAGGACGGGAAACGATAGGAAATCCGCCTGGATGCCGCCGAGTCCGAGCTCCTGCGCGGCCTTGTCGAGCAGCTTGTCCTGCTGGATTTTCGTCACCAGCGCGCCGGGCTCCTGGGCGAGCCCCGCGCCCATCGCCATCTTCGCGGCTTGGGCCAAGGCGGGACTTGCCCGGAACATCGGCAGCGCAAGCAGCATCGCCGTTCGCGTCATGAACCTGCGTCGCATTACGGTCGTCATCGTCGTTCCTCCTTTGGGGTTGAGCGCGGACCGGTGCTGTCAGCGCGACTCTTCGGTGATGGCCTGTGCGGCCTCGTCGTGAATGAGATCCCAGACCTGCGCGGTCAATTGCGCGACTTCCGGGGTATTGCGCAGCGCTGCGCGCGGGCGCGGCAACCGGACGTCGACCACCTGCTTGATTCGTCCAGGTCGGCGCCCGAGTACGAGCACGCGATCGGCAAGCAGCACGGCCTCATCGATGCCGTGTGTCACGAACACGACCGTGGGACGCTCGACATGGCTCGCACCGTCGTCACCCCAAAGTCGCAGCAGCTCCTCCTGCAGAATGATGCGCGTCTGAAGATCGACCGCGGCAAGCGGCTCGTCCATCAACCACATCGTGGGATCGTTCGCAAGCATGCGGGCAAGCGCGCAGCGTTGTCGCATTCCACCCGACAACTCGTGCGGATAGCGCTGCTCGAAGCCGCTCAGCCCGACCATCTCGATCAGCGTGCGCACGCGCTCGCGTGCCGCCTCCTTGTCGACGCCACGCGCAACAGGACCGAACTCGACATTGCCGGCGACCGTGCGCCACGGAAACAGCGCGTAGTCCTGGAACATCACGCCGCGGTCGGGACCCGGCCCCGTCACGGGGCGGCCCTGGTACAGCACTTTGCCCGATGTCGGCACGTTGAACCCGGCCACGAGCGAGAGCAGCGTCGACTTGCCGCACCCTGAAGGACCGACGATGGTAAGAAATTCGCCGCGTCGAATCGCGAAGTCGATGTCCGCCAACGCCTCGACCCTCACACCGTCGCGCGCCGAAACGTAGACCTTGCCCACATGCGACAGCTCTACGACCGCAGTCATCGAGCGCTCCAGGGCAACATCCGGCGCTGCACGCGCCGCAAACCGGCGTCGATGACGAGGCTCACTGCACCGATCACCAGCATGTAGAAAACGAGCGCGTCGACATCGCGTTTCACGTAAAGCGTCTCGACCATCAGCTGGCCTATACCCGCGACGCTGCGGCCCTGTCCTGCGATCTTGATCCCGATCGCGAGCTCCGCGGCGATGATCGACGCCCACGCGAATGCGAGCGCGATTCGCGCGCCGGTGAATATCATCGGCAAGGAGCTTGGAACGAGCACGGCACGGACGATCATCCAGCGGCCGGCGCCAAGCGCACGCGCCGCAGCCACAAGATGGCGATCGACGAGACTCGCGGCGAGTCCCGCATTGACAATGAACGGGAAGACCGCGGCATACGCGACGACGAACAGCGCTGCGTCGCCGCGCACGCCAAGCCACAGGATCGCCATCGGAATCCACGCGATCGGTGCTATCGACCGCAACCCGTCTAGAACGGGCCGCAGCGCTCGATCCAACGCGGGAACGGTGCCGATCGCAAGTCCCAAGGGCACGCCCAGAACACCACCGATAATGAAACCGAGCATGACGCGCTTCAAGCTGCCCGACATCGCATCGAAGATGATCCCCGACGACGTGGCTTCGACGCCGCTCGCAAAAATGCCGGTCGGAGACGGCATCAGTCCATGCGATCGAGTCAGCCGCACGGCCGCTTCCCAGCCGATACAGAAGAGCGCGGCTACAGCGAGCGGCAACACGATCCGCACAGAGCGGCTGATTTCATGCACAGCAGTCAACTCACGAGATCGGTTGCGGGGTGCCAGCGCAGCAGGTGGCGCTGCAGTAGTCGCAGAAGCCCGTCCGCGGCGAGCCCGAGTGCACCCACAATCAAAATCGCGGCCAGGACACGGTCCATCTGGAAAAATTCCTGGTACCAGAGGATGCGCCAGCCGATGCCGGCGTCGCCGCCCACAATTTCGCCCGCCACCAGTGCCATCCACGCGACGCCGAGCGACAGCCGCGCGCCACCAAGGATCGACGGCAATGCCGCCGGCAGAATGACACGGATCGCCACGGTGCGCCGCGACGCGCCGAGCGAGCGCGCGGCGTTCACGAGCGATGCATCGACGCGACGGATGCCGTCGAGCGTGCCGACGAAGATCGGGAACAGCGCGGCATAGAAAATCAGAAACATCGGTACCGCGCGGCCCACGCCGAAGAGAAGGATCGCGAGCGGAATCCATGCGATGGGGCTGATCGGACGCAGGAATTCCGCGAACGGGTCGATGACGGCGGCAAGCCACTTCGAGCTCCCGGCAAGAAGCGCCAGCAGCAGTCCGGCCGTCGCCCCCGTCGTGTAGCCGACGACAAGATGCACGAGGCTCGCGCCGATGTCCTTGGGCAACTCGCTCCCCTGCATCGCCACCAGCGCTTTCCACACGCTCGCCGGCGGCGGCACGAGCGTCGAGTTGGCCGCGACGCGCGCAGCAATCTCCCATGCGACGACGACGCCGACGATTCCGATCAAGGGCTCGACGACGCGCATCGCCCGGTTCGTACTCATGGCGCCTGGAAGATGTGCGGTTCCCCATCGATGCACGCGGCAAGCGCCGCCTGATCGAGGCGAACACCGAGACCCGTCGAAGGTGGAAGAACGAATTTCCCTGCGTGGGCGCGTGGGAAGGTGCCGGAGATCAGCGTGTTGAACAGCGGACTCTCGTCGAACTGCAGCTCGAGCATGTCGAACGATCGCATCGCGGCGGATACGTGGAGACTGGCGGCATGCGCGACCGGACCGCTCGGGTTGTGCGGCGACATATCGATGCCGTGTTGCGCGAACGCTTCCGCGCAGCGAAGCATCTCGCGCAGCCCGCCGACGTACTTCACGTCCGGCATCATGACGTCGTAGCACCGCGCTTCACAGAAGGGGCGGAAGCTTTCGTAACCGACGCCCTGCTCCATGCCGGCGAGTCGGATATCGCGTCCACCTGCGCGATGCCGCAGACGACCGAGCGCTGGAATATCGTCGACGCCTTCCGACAACGGACACTCGATCCAGTGGACCGCGTATTCGGCGGCCGCGTCTATCATTGTCGCGGCTGTCGGCTCGTCGAACCGCCAGTGGCAGTCCACCATCAGACGCGTCGAAGGGCCGGCGACTTCGCGAACCGCTGCGATGCGTTCGAGGCCGGACTGCATCGCCGCAGTGCCTTCGCCGCGCGCACAAAGCGCGGGTGTGACCTCGTCGAACGGCGCAACTTTGATAGCGTCGAAGCCAGCAGTCAGCGCCTCCTGCGCGCTTCGCGCAAAGCCCCGCGCCGAGCGATCCCGCGTCCTGCGGTTGATGTTGGCGTATGACGCGACGGAGGCGCGCTGCGCCCCACCGAGCACGTTGACGAGCGGCGCATCCCTGTCCTGCGCGTGAAGATCCCAAAGCGCCATGTCGATCGCCGACACTGCTGCGGCGTTTTCGAGGGACATCGGACGGATCGCACTCGCGAAAGCGCCCGGATCCACAGTCTCGAGCGTCCATAACAAGGGTGCAATTCGCGCTGCGCACTCGAGCACCACAGCCTCGTGGCCGTCGAGCGACGCCTCGCCAATGCCGACGCGGCCGTCGGCTCGCTCGATTTCGAAGAAGATCCAGCGAGTCTGATTGGAAACTCTTGCCGTCGTGACAGCCATCCGCGTCAGTTGGTGAATCATTCGCGGCCCTCGCCGCGATACAAGCGGCGGCGCGAGGCGCTTTGCCGCACTCCGCACGACCGCGATGCTTCCCTTTCATGCACGCTTCGTTCGCTTCTTCACGGTGACCGATGCTGGATGCTGGTCAGCCATGCGGGCCTGCAGGACCAGCTTCGCCTTGTTCGAATGTGCGCCCATGATCAGCGCGGCCGCGTCTGAATCGTGCGCCTCGAGGGCCGAGATCAGGTGTCGGTGATCGTTCACCACCCCCGCGAAGCGCGACTCGCCATAGCCATAATGCCGCCATAGCGCGGCGAGCAGTGTCCAGTGCTTGTCAATGATCGGCAGCGCGTCGACGTTATCGGCAATCCGATTGATGGCCTGGTGGAACGCGCGGTTGTGCGCGACGACACCCGGGTAATGTCCGGCGCGTATTTCGCGTTCGAGGTCGTCCTCGATGGACCGAAGAGCCTCGATGTCGCGGGGGCCGCTTCGGTGTGCCGCGCGCCTGATCAGCATGACCTCAAGCGCAATGCGGATCTCAAACAGGTGGTCGACGAAGTTTGCGTCGACCATGCGCACGCGGGCACCGCGATTGGGCTCGCTTACGACCAGTCCTTCTCCCTGCAATTCACGCAGGGCCTCACGCACCGGCATGTGGCTCACGTCGTAGCGCGAAGCCAGCGCGTCGATCGTCACCCGCTCGCCGAAGCCAAGGACCCCCGCCACGATGTCGTCGCGAATCCGCTGTCCGACGTCGATGGTAGCGGTCGCGGCTCGCAACGATCTGATCGCTCCCTTGCGGTCGCTGTCGACGGCACTGCTGCGTTTTTGAGGGTACATCGTCATAAGGATGGCAACGACGCTCAGACGTTCAGACACTCAACTTTGATCAAAACGGAACTCTCCCTCGACCACGCTCCCTGTCCTTTGTCCAGCCACCGGAGACGAGCTAGAGGACTCAAACCGTCATTTGATCAAATCTGCGAAGCGCCGTCAACGCGCAGCGGTCCTCGACTCC
>JBKPOL010000463.1:0-5030 GCA_046733075.1 Pseudomonadota bacterium
CGTTCGAACTCTCGACGTTGCGAGATCCCCCCGCATGACAGGAGCGCGAAGCCGTTGCAGAGCGAAGACGTCTCGCTCGAGAGAGAGCGAAGGGTGGTGCCGCGCTCGCCCATGAGCAATGACGGCTCGGACACGGCGCGCCTTTCTCGCTGCAAATCCGGCGTCGATTTCGCACGGTATCCGTCAGTGATCGGCAAGTTGCTGCATCGCAAAGTACCGGCATCGATTGGCTCGTTGCAGGTGTGCCGTGAAGACCGCGATGCAGATGCTGGAAACCGCTGCCGAGATGTCTCGCAAGATGGGACCTTACGTGCTCCTCGAACTCGTGTTGCCGGGCGGCACGCTGTTCGCGTTGACACTTTTCCTGTATCGGCACCCGAGCGCTCTCCGCAGATACGCAGGTCGACTCCGGCGGGGGGTGGCAAATCTGGTGAGGAAGATGCGCAAGGCCGTTCTCCGACGCTTCGGGAGAGCACCATCGCGGGGTCGCGCGCTGGCGGCGCCGACGATGCGGGCAGTCGGATAGCGTTCGGTCAGAGGATCCAATGTGCCCGAAGCTCGATCGCGAATCTGCTTCAGGCGACGAAACCTGCGTCGGCAAAGCCGTTCCAAGACAAGCGACGTTCCCGCACGCGGGACACCATGGTCTGGGAGATACGCGATGGGATTGCTTGATCGGTTTCGAGAAGGTGCAGGCGCCGGGCGACCCGGCGGACAATCCGGGATCGGTGACGACGAAGCGGCGATCGCCCGCTACCGGTACATGTTGAAGACGGCGCCCCCCGAGACGATCGAGCAGGCCCACGCCGAGGCCTTCGCGCAACTCACGCCCGAGCAACGCCAGCGCGTGCTGCAGGAGTTGAGCAATGTCACGCCGCCTGCTGAGCGCCTGGCCGTGGCACGCGCGGCCGACAGCCCCGGCGAGCTCGCGCGCTTCGCGACCCGGGCGGAGATTCGCGAGCCGGGCGTGCTCGAGCGCATTTTCGGGCGCGTGCAGCAGCCCGCCGTGGGCATGGCCGGGCCGTCGATGGGTGCCATGTTCGGCGGGACGCTCCTCAGCAGCATGGCGGGAACGGTTCTCGGCAGCATGATCGCGCAACACTTCTTCAACACGCACGCCGACGCACTGCATCAGTTCGGCGGCTTCATGCCAGAAGCTTCAGCCGGTGGTCGCGACTTCAGGGATCAGGATTCGAGTTTTGGGAACGATGCGGGCGCCGACATTGCTTCCGACCCCGGCGTGCTCAATGACGACGGTTTCGGCGGCGGAGGCTTCGGCGACTCGGACTTCGGAGGCACGCTGGACGTTTGAGAGTGAAGTGATGCCGGGGCGCGCAAGCGGTCCACGGCCGCGAGTGCTCTCTGATTGCGAACACCGCGCTCGTACCCTCGAAGATCTAGGATCCACCGTCAGCGCGGGCCGCCGCGCTGTCGTTTGGTCCCACCGCGTTCGAGTAGAATTCATAACGGCAGGGTGGCGTAGAACTTGGATGCGTAGTCGCAGCCCTGCTTTTCGTACCTGCGCTTCCCGCTAACGGCCGGTGTTCGTCGAGCTGTGTTCGGTGTCGCCGGCGGACGCCGACGCGCAGAATGTAATCAGAGGTACCGCCAGCAATGAGACGGTGCCCTTCATCTTGTTCACCAGTGGGTGACCCAGCGTCAGGCGGCCATGTTCAGCGCCACGCGCTCACCGTCGCTTATCTATCCGCGCTTCAACTAAGCCGGGCGGTTTTCGGACCGCGTGTTTGTCCCGCTCGATGCCAAGGTAAGCAGCCCGACCCACCCGGTTCAGCGCGCACCTCGGTCATAAGGATGAGTGCGCTCGCGGACACCGTTGCTCACCCTGCGCGTTACGAGCGGGAGAGGAGATGTCCGTCGCGGTCGTGCACAGTCGTGCGTTGTCGGGCGTGAGCGCGCCGCGCGTCAGCGTTGAAGTGCATCTCGCCGGAGGGCTTCCGGGCGTCCACATCGTCGGGCTCGCTGAAACCGAGGTGCGCGAGGCGCGGGACAGGGTGCGAGCGGCGCTCCAGAACGGTCGCTTCGAGTTTCCATCGCGCAAGGTGACGGTGAGTCTTGCCCCCGCCGACTTGCCGAAGGAGTCGGGCCGCTTCGATCTGCCGATCGCGATCGGCATCCTCGCTGCAAGCGGTCAACTGCCGCAGGACCGACTCCCCGAGCACGAATTCGCCGGCGAGCTTGCATTGACCGGAGAATTGCGTGCGGTGCGCGGTGCGCTCGCAATGGTGCTTTCCGCGCGGCACGACGGGCGTGCGTTCGTGCTACCGCAAGCTAGCGCCGCGGAAGCATCACTCGTTCGGGATGCGACGATTCTCCCGGCAACTTCCCTGCTCGCCGTGTGTGCGCATCTCACCGGTGCCGCGCCGCTTTCGAGGCTCACGACGCAGCCTCTGCCCGTCGGCAGCCCCGTTGTTGCCGACCTTGCGGACGTTCGGGGACAGGCAGGCGGCAAGCGCGTTCTTGAGATTGCCGCTGCCGGCTTGCACTCGCTGTTGATGCTCGGTCCGCCGGGTACCGGCAAATCGATGCTGGCGCAGCGGCTTTCGGGATTGTTGCCCGAAATGACCGAGCCCGAGGCGCTCGAATCGGCGGCGATCGCCTCCCTCGCCGGGCGCTTCGCCCCCGATCGCTGGCGAGCGCGACCGTTTCGAGCGCCGCACCATACGGCGAGCGGCGTTGCATTGGTCGGAGGTGGCGGCGTTCCGCGCCCCGGCGAAATCTCGCTCGCGCATAACGGTGTGCTGTTTCTCGACGAATTGCCCGAATGGGATCGGCGCGTGCTCGAAGTCCTGCGGGAGCCGCTCGAATCCGGCGTCATTCACGTGTCCCGGGCCGCGCGCCAAAGCGTCTTTCCAGCGCAATTCCAGCTGGTCGCGGCGATGAACCCGTGTCCTTGCGGATGGTTCGGACACGCGAGCGGACGCTGCACATGCGCACCGGACCAGATCCGCCGTTACCGATGGCGCGTCTCGGGTGCGCTCTACGACCGCATCGACATGGCAATCGAAGTGTCCGGCGTGGCGCCCGATGAAATGCGGCCGCCGCCCGCATCAGGTGCGATCGAGCACACGATGATCGTACGGGAGCGCGTCGATCGTGCATACCGGCGCCAGCTCGATCGACAGGGCAAGGCCAATGCACGCCTTGCAGTCGGGGAGCTTGTAAGGCATTGCGCCCGGTCCGCGGCGAGCGAGACGCTGCTCGCGCAGGCGATGTCGAGGCTGTCGCTGTCCGCGCGCGGCTATCACCGCGTGATCAAGGTCGCGCGGACGATCGCCGACATCGCGGATGCCGACACAATCGAGCCTGCGCACATCGCGGAGGCGATCGCCTATCGACGTGAGCTCGGGATCCCCCGGTAAGCGCGTGCCGCTCCCGAGCGACGCGCGCCGCTTCGCTGCCGGTCAATCGAAGACGCGTGTCGGAAGGCCCGCTTGCTCGCGCCCAATCACGTCTCGCTTCCTCGTCACGCTTCGCTCGCTTCGATCACGCCTCGCGCGCGGCCTCGGTCACGCCGCCGTGGCGGCGCGCGCAAACAGCCAGCGATTGAGGAGACTGCGTGGCTTCCGGGCGGCGCGCTCAGTGGCAAGAGCGTGCGCGAGCGGCATGCGCCGGCTCCGCAGCGCCGCTTCCAGGAGCGTCAGATGGATGAGGTCGCACTGCGCAATGCTGCCGCCGCAGTCCGCGGCGAGCGCGCGCACGACGTTTATCTTTTCCACCGCGAGGGCGTACTTGCCACGTGCGAAGGCCGCGATTGCCTCACAAACGGGGATCGCGAGTGCCAGGTCCATTGGACGGTTGACGCGCCGGGTGGCGGGATCATTGCGAAGGAGTCCGATGACCTGACTCGCGGCGCGATGGTGCCGCGCGGCCGCAAACGCCGCCGTCGCATGCACGAGGTTGAACGCGCGAACGCCGGAAAGTCGCTTGCGGCTCCAGTGCCTTGCCACCTGGCGCGCCCGGCGCTGTACGCGAACGCCGCGGAGGTCGAGTCGCCACAGAAGCGCGGAAGCGTCTACGAGCGCCGCCATCGAACTGCGCTTCGTCGGCACGAGCGCGCGGTCGTAGATCGAAAGAGCCGCATCGGGCTCGTCATTGTCGAGGCGGAACAGTGCAAGGTGCCAAGCAAGATGCACAGCGAAGGCGGCGTTTCGCGACCATTCGCCGCGCAGCCGCTGCAGCCAGTCGATGCCTTCGCGCGTGCGGCCCTGCATCTCCATGACGTGCGCGACCACGTGCATAGCAGGGGCGTTGTCCGGTATGAGATCCAGTGAGCGCCGGGCGGCCGACTCCGCGCCGTCGTAGTCGCCGCACTCCTCGAGGCCGAACGCGCACATCGCGAGCACGTGTCCGAACGCGGGCATCGTCGAATCCCAGCGCGGAAGGACATTGGCGATCCGATCGCGCAGCATTGCCCGGTTTCCCAGTCGAAAATCGAGCGCGTGCGCGAGTTGCAGCGCGAGGCTGTCCCGCGGATAGCTCTTCAGCAGGCGATTGTAAGTTTCGAGCGCTTGCGCGAAGTCGCCGCCGCACCAGGCGCGCGCGGCCTCCGCATGACAGCGCTCACGGTCGTTCGCGTGTCCGAGCGTGTCTTCCAGTCTTGCGAGGGACGCGAGCAACGCGGGATCGTCAAGGTGCTCGGCCGTGAGGAGCGCTGCGCCGGTGTCGATGCAGCGCGCGGCGGCGCATCGCGGGTCGTGCCCTAATGCAGCGTCGACCCACACGCGCACCTCGCAAGAGCCGGCATGGAGGCATAGCGTCGCCGCGTCGATGCAAGCGCGCGCCGCCTCGCTCGACGTCGATATCACCAGCCCATGTTTGTCCCGTAGTTCCATCGTCCCACTCTTCGGATGAGACGAGAATGTGCCCGCCGGTTGGCGCCGACACCATGTCCTGCCGGCCGCGAATCTTGCTCGCGCGTCCTCGCTGCGAAGGAGGGTGAGCGTATGCGACGCTCAACCGGACGATTGCCCCTCGACGTTGGAGGGTGACGAGCGCGCGTGGCTCGGAAC